>JBDRFZ010000047.1:0-28111 GCA_043818395.1 Patescibacteria group bacterium | reverse complement strand
GATCAATATCCTTTTTTGACATAGCGAAAAGTTGGGTTGTCATACCAGACCGTTGTACAGGAATCCGGAGTTCCCGACAGCCGGCCAGAATGTGACATTCTAACTTCCCGCAAAAGGGACATTACAACTTCCGTGGGACAGCCTATGTATGCGAACCCCGCATTCTAACCTCAATGCACCACCCCAGAGCCAGAAACCCTTCCGGGACATACCATTGGAGAGTATGCAAGGACGTCCTTTGTGTTTTCTGGAACGGCAACGGATTGAGCTGTATTTCCTGGGTCATGTTTCCCTCAGAAACATGGGAAAGATGCTTCATCGGAACCATGGAGTAATCAGCCGGGAGATTGAACGAAACAGTGAACCCGATGGCACGTACTCCTCCGTGAAAGCCCAAGAGATGACCGATGCTCGGCAGGAGAAGAATCAACGTCGCTCCCGCAAACTTGATCGTGACCTTGTACTCCGTCAATACGTCATGGAGGAGCTTAAGCGCAACCGGAGTCCTGATGTCATCGCAGGGATTCTAAGGTTCTACCCACCGCCCGAACTCCGAGGGAAGACTGTGAGCCATGAGACGATCTATTCCTGGATCTATGAAGGCAACGGAAGATGGGAAGGTCTCCACAAGTATCTCTGCAGAGGGAGGAAGAAGAGACGGAAGCGATATGCCGGGAAGATGAGAAAAACCAACATTCTAGAACGTATTTCCATCCATGAGAGGCCGGAGGGGATCAAGGAACGAAAGGAGGTTGGGCACCGGGAATCTGATTCAATGGTCTTTAGAAAGCAACGGGAACGATTGTCAGTCCAGTATGAAAGAAAGGCGAGGTATGTGGTCATACATCGCCTTCCTGATGGGACGGCGGAAGCGACAGACGAAGCCCTTCATGACTCAATCCAATCGTTCCCGCAGAATCTCTGGAAAACACTAACCTTCGACAATGGAGGCGAAGGCGCAAACCATTCGAACCTCCGGAGACAGTATGGCATTCAAACCTACTTCTGTGATCCGTATGCCTCTTGGCAGAAAGGAGGAGTTGAGAATGTGAATGGGATCATCAGACGGTATCTGCCAAGAAACACGGATATGAGCCGAATAACCCATGAAGACATCTATGAAATACAACAAACGATCAATCACACCCCGAGGAAATCTCTGGGATATAAAACACCCGCCGAAGTCCTTGAGGAAGTCAGCGGGCTCTCTGTGGTGCATTGGTGACTTGAATTGTCTTTTAAATCTTCACCATCTTACTACCTTCTTTCACGCTCTGGATAAGCGCCTCAATGACTTTCAGTGTAGCGATTCCGTCTTCGCCCGTACTAACCAGCACATCTCGTCCTTCCAGACAATCCACGATATGGGTCACGACCGGCGCCATGAAGCTCCGGACCTGGCCGTGCACCGACGGCGCAGCGTCATCTAATTCCTTGTGGCCCACAAAAGCTGAACACGATTTAGTGCCCGTGTCTTCAATACGAAAACCGAAGTGCCGCAATGCCACTTTACCGTTACGGGCCAAAAAATCGAAATCAAAGATGCTGTAGGCGTCGGAATTGATCGTCTGGATCGTCGCTCGGGTGCCGGAAGCGAAGGTTAGCAGACCGTCGATATTCATCTCGCTTGGCAAATCCGTGTAGTTCTCAGTCTTTTGATTGCGGCTCCCGACTACGGATACAATGTCGCCCAAAAAAAACCGAAACAGGTCGATCACGTGCGTACCGTTATTTTGGATACCACGAGTGTAATACGAATGTGCCTGCATCACCTCCCCCATTTCCGACAGCCGCTTTTTTGCCGCACGGATTTCCGGATCGAAACGCCGGATGTGATTTATGAACAGAGGTATGTTCTTCGCCTTACATGCCGCGACGAGCCGTTCCGCGGCTTCGAGACTATGAGCGATAGGCTTCTCACACAAAATCGCTTTGACCGGATAGGCTAAGACTTTTTCCACGATATCGGCGTGCGATTCCGGCAGGGTCGCGATAGAAACAATTTCCGGTTGGATCTGCTTCATCATCTCGTCGGCGTCTGTGAAGAACGGCACGCCTGGGAAATCCTTTAACAACTTTTCCCGCTTGTCGGTCATATTATCCACCAGCCCGACAAGCTCGGTCCGCTCGTTTTTCAAAAACACGCTGGCATGAGCCCAAGGCTGGATCTTGGCCGAATAACGTTCCACGCCTGCGCCAATTCTCCCACACCCGATTAAAGCTGCTTTATATCTCTGCATATCGTCACTTATTCATCTTCTGCGACTCAATGGCCGCGTAATAAGCCGCGTCCCTGACGTATTTGGCGTTCAACTCACCCAGCTCAGGGTGCTCCTCCATGAGTTTGAGTACGCCGTCCATATAGAAAACCTCACCGTTCGGCGATATCTGTTTGAAGACTTCGCGTACAAATACTAGATCCTCAGGATAATCCACTGTCCAGCGCATATGCGACAGGTCACGATCCAAGTTAAATCTCTTTGTCTCGTACACGTCCGGATTGGTTCGCAAATCATGATTAATCCATTCACTTTTAAACGCGTCGCCACGACTCCGCTCCCACAGCTTCTCGAGCGCCCTGGTGCTGATAACGTCCAAATCCAAACCATCAGGGTAGGTCGGCGGCAGGATATTGGTAATGTATTCCAGCGTCGGATCTTGGAGATACGCCTCGACTAGCTGGTCCACAAGCTGCGGATCGACCAACGGGCAATCCGCGGTCACACGAACCACTGCATCAGCGCCGAAACGCTTGACCATCTGGTAGACGCGGTCTACAAGATCATTTTCGCTTCCGGCATAGCAGTCCAAGTCATTCTCCTGGGCGTATTTAACAATCGGTTTGTTTTGAGGCGTATCCGCCGTGCAGATAATGATTTGGTTCACGTTTTTGCAGAATTTAAGGCGATCATAAATTTTTCCGATGACAGGCTTGCCCTGCAAGTCCATCATCACCTTCTGCGGCAAACGGGTCGAACCCATGCGGCATTGGATCAGGGCTACAACTTTAGGTTTTGCATTCTCCGGCATATTAGTATTGGGCCAACTTTTGTTGGACATGTTGGTTAATTTTTATCAATTCGGGATCTTTAACGAACAGACCAAGGCAATCTTTCATCCTAAATTTCGGATTCATCGGATATAAGCGCGAATAAATTTCACTAATTAGCTTATAGTCATCAAGTTCATCTACAGTCCAACGAAAAAATGAAAGGTTCGAATCGCTGGTTATGGCTAAGGCGCGAAATTCCTCCGGATGCTTGCGAATATACAAAGTTACATGTTCACGATCCTCAGGCTCCTTGGCGATATGCCAAATTTTTTCCAGCGCCGTTAGGCGCACCGCCTGAACATCCAGACCGCGCGGAAAAGTCAGCTTACCTAAAACATTGGAACAGTATTCCAGGGTCGGATCATCCAAAAGAGGTTGGACAACCTGGTCAATAATTTCAGGATCAATGAGTGGACAATCCGATGTCACACGAACCACGATATCAGCATTGAAATGTTTTCCAGCCTGGTAATACAGATCCAAAAGATCACGCGGACGATCAAAATTTTCTCTGAAGATAAAGATTCTCTCGCGATAACCATCAACGACATTGATGATGGCATTATCTTCTGGCAAGGCCGTAATACCGATCACAATGGAGTTAATGGTTTTGGCATCGCATACACGATCTATCACCTGCTGAATCATGGGTTTCCCCTGCAGATCGCGAAGGACTTTACCAGGCAATCTAGTGGATCCTATTCTAGTTTGGATGATACAGATGACATTCATAAGACAGATTGGATACAGCGAAAAACATTGTCTGTGGCGTGGCCGTGAATATATTTTTTATGCACGGCTGACAACGATTTCTTATCGTATGTGTTTTCAATAAGCTTTTTCATTTTTGGAATCAAATCTTTCTTGCGATACACGGGCACAGACAAGCCGATGCGATTGGACATGAGCGGATCATGGATAGTGAGTGTGGGCAGATAACTCAAGACCTTTTTCCCCATAAGCGCTGCTTCGAATAACGCGGCGCCAAACATACCGAGCACGAGTTCAGAACGCGCAAGCGCCGTTTCCATGACTTTCGAACGATCGATTGAAATATGTAACGAGCTCCAGGTAATAATATCATCGAATTTATGATGATCCTTGGTTCGTGGATGAAAACGAATAACTACCGGCAATATCACATGTAGAGCTTCCAAGGCGTGTACTAAATCACGAAATACATCAACTTCATTCAGCCCGGTTTTCAGATGAGGTAATTCAGAAAAAGGTTGGCAGAAAAAATAAATCGCTTTCTTGCCGTGATATTTTTTCATTGGACTCCGAAAAGTATCAAAATGTGGATTACCAGTTACAAAGAGACAACTGGGATTAAAACCCTCTTTTTTCATGCGGCGTTTGAGAAAATCATCGACTACGCAGATATGATCCGGTGCGCGCGCCAGATCTCGGGTGCCGGGAGAGCTGAAGCCTCCAACCGTATCTCCCCACGATTCAACTACACCGACCGTAGTCACACCATGTTTCTTTGCCCAGGCCACGGCACTCTTATCCAATGTCTTTCCGATACCGATTCCGACCACGATTATATAAGGATGAAATGATGACAAATGTTTCTCAATTATCGCATCTGGATCTGCGCCGGTAGAAACGTACCGGGCAAGATGCGGAGCGATATACTTTTTAAACACCGGACCGAACAAAGCTGAGACTCTGTAGCTTCTATTATTTTTTAGACGTAAAAACACGGGTAGTAATGCGTTGCATCCGCCCATATCTTGTGCCACAAAAAAAATGTTATACCGCTTGGCGTTCATATTCTTTAAGCTCCTCTACTTGCTCCTGGATGCGTTTCAGCACCTCACAAAAAGCATCGATATCCTCAAGTGTATTCGGGGGTTGATAGATGGTAGTAGTAAGCAAATCTTTTTCAAACAAGCGTTCAGTCGTCGGACAGATGCCTTTGGTGTAACTGACCGTAGTCGAGTATTCGGACGAAACGAACGGGAACTGCGAGCGCGGATACATACGCTTGTTTTGGTACGCTGGCATAAGGTAAATCGGCTTGACATAACCTTCGGCCACCCTAAAACCTTCGGCGTTCACGGCTTGAGCAAAAATTTTACGGCTGATATCAAGGGATTCAGATTTGAATTCTAATGGATACAGATAATAAACGTGTTTGATATGATCCGGCGTGCGGCACGGCACGAGCCAAGCGAACTGCTTGAGCCTTTCCGTCAAATACGCAGCCTGTTCGCATCTTATCCGATTGAGCTGTTCGAGCTTTTTGAATTGAACACTGGCGATGGCTGCATGCACTTCGCTCAACCGGTAGTTGCTACCCATTATGTACTCGCCATTATCCCGCAGATCGTCCAGCACTACTTCGCCGTGGTTACGGACCAATTGAGCACGATAAGCGAGCTTATCGTCATCCGTGACCAAGACGCCGCCTTCGCCACATTGTATTACTTTATGCACGTTCAAGCTGAATACCCCGATGTCTCCGATCGTGGCCAGGAATTTCCCGCGATAAGTTCCGCCTGGCCCCTGAGCATTATCCTCGATGATTTTCAAACCATTCTCGTACGCGATTTTTCGCAGCTTATCATAATCTGCCGCGCCGCCAAAGATGTTGACTGCGATGATAGCTTTAGTCCGCGGTGTGATATTGCGATGCACGGATTCAGGATCGATGCAATATGATTCCGGATGGATGTCCGCAAACACTGGAACTGCGCCGTTCAAGAGGATGGCACTCGCCGTAGCTGACATAGTGTAAGACGAAGTGATAACCTCGTCGCCCGGACCGATGCCCAAGGCTGCGACTGCCGCCTGCAAAGCCGTAGTTGCCGAATTAAACGAAACAGCGTGCTTGATACCGAAATGTTCAGAGAACTCTTTTTCTAATTGCCGCACGTACGACCCGCCGAGAAACGCATCGCCGGCGCGTCCCACGAAACCAGAAAGGTTGCGCGATTCTAAGACACGCACCGCTGCCGCCGTCTCATCCGGTCCAATCGAATTATATGATTTTTGGCGCAAAGTTTTGGTGCGTCCTTCCAAGATAGCGAGTTTACTCATATTATTTGATTTCGACTTCAGGATAAAAATCTTCCTTGAATTTTTTCAATAGCACGCAAGTTCCGCGTCTGCTGGACGTAGCATTAGGCGTAAATTTCTTAGTGCCATGATCCGAACACAACCGGGCAATTTCCTTATACGTCACTGAGGCGGTGAACAACGCCGAATAATCCATCTTATAAGTATAGACCGTCTCGTCCGTGTAATGATGGTATCTGGTCTTGCATGGTATATCGGGTAAAAAATCCCCCAAAATCAGATGTCCTCCGTCCTTAACAAGGCGGTCGATTTCCATAATTGAACGATAAAGCTCGCCGCGCGACACCCAGTGCATGACATAATTCACGACGACCAAATCGCACGGTTCCTTGAATGGGATTTGCGCAACGACTCCGCGCTCTAATGTAATTTCAGGGAATATTTCGCGGCCATTTTTGAGAGCTTCATCAGAAGGCTCGACGCCGAAACATTTAGCGCCGTATTTTCTCCTGAACTCATCCAGCCGCCAGCCATTACTGCACCCGACCTCGAGGATACTGCCCGGATACAAGCCGTACATCTCTGCCAGGATCGACGGGGCGCGCAATTCGATCGAAGTCCGATCATCGAACAGCGATTTGTTTCGATTATACCATCTATCACCTTCCGAACTGAGGAATATCCTTTCTTGGTCTGCCATATTCTTTAGTTTAATCTTTGGAAACCTCCATGCATAACCGGCCCCTTAAGCATACTCTCAACTGTGTTCTCTTTGATTGCTTTCGCTAAGATGGCATACGCCTCATTCAGCGCAGCCAGATAATCCCGTATATGCTGTTCTTGATGAGCTAAGCTCACATACACGACGCACGCTTCAAGATAACCTCGCTCCAACATAAGCTGGGTCAGCAGGGTCTTGATGGATAAATTCTTTTCGCCATAATCGAAGCTGTAAGTGACCATAGCCTCCGGTCCCAATATATTCGTCTTGATGCCGTGCTTGGCCGACAATTCGGTCCAGCCGTTCCAGACCATGCGGCCGATCTCTTTAAGATGCGCCACTGTATCCGTTTCCTTCATCTTCTTGATGCAAGCTAAGGCCGCGACAGGTCCGATGCGCTCGGTCCAATAGGTACTACTAATAAACGTTCCTTGCGCCGCCTGCATGACGTCGCGCTTCCCCATTATCGCGGCCATAGGATAGCCGTTGCTCATGGCCTTGGCGAAGACCGCAATATCTGGCGTGATGTCGTAAAGCAGATGCGAGCCACCGAGCGCCAGGCGCCAACCTATTGAGATCTCGTCGAACACTAATACGGCCCCGATGCGGTCCGCGATAACGCGTACTTTTTCCAGGAAACCGTCCTCCGGTTTTTTGTGCTTGAACGGTTCCATAACGATGACCCCCAAATCCGAATGTTCGGCCACGATTTTTTCCAGTTCCTCTATCTTGTTGTACATGAACGGGAACATAGTGTTCTCAAGTCCTGCTGGCACGCCTTTAGGCTCCAGTCCTGTCAACATGTGACCCGTCATCCTTTCTCCGCCGATATTGGTCGCCAAATACCAATCTGACCAGCCGTGGTAGCCGCAGAAAGCGACTTTATCCTTGCCCGAATAGGCGCGGGCGATGCGGATAGCGATAGCCATGGATTCTCCCCCGGTTCTAGCGTAGCGCACCATACTGGCCCAAGGATGAAGTCCACATAAAACATCCGCGAGTTCGACTTCTTCAGGGGCATTCAGGGTGCACATGGATCCGTTCTCAATAGTTGACGTCACCGCACTGTTCACGTCATCGTCCGCATAACCTAAAATGCAGCTACCCACGCCCATGAGCGACATGTCGATGTATTTTTTTCCATCCAGATCCCAAACCTCGACGCCTTTGGCTTTTTTGTAAAATGACGGCCACTGTTCGGGCAAGAACATCTCGGAACGCTTAGAAAGCAGTTGGCTTCCGCCGGGAATCCGCTCCTTCGCGCGCTTCCATAGCGCCAAACTCTTGCTTATACCGTTTTGCGAGTTTTCCATATAGTGAATCTTATTATTTTGAACATTGCTTTCAATATCTTCACGTTCGCCCTAAAAAGCTTGGCATAGAATCTTGATTCATCCGGCCGTGGCAAAACGATTACCGATACGTTAGCTATAGAGTAACCGTTTTTCCAAGCCTCGACCAAAAGCTGCGTGCCGATTGAATTGAACGTATCGAAATAACCGACCTTGTCGTACACCTCGCGGCGATATGCTTTGAGACCGCATAAAGGATCGTGCAGACCGAAACGCCATCGCGCATAGATCGCGAAAATCTTTTCGCCAAAACGCGAGAGCTTGTTGCGCTGTCCGGCAACGACATCGGCGTCGCCTTTCAGAATCGGTTCCAAAACCTTACTTATGTCCTCGGGCCGATGCTGGCCATCCGCATCGCATGTCACGATGACCCCGGCACCGAGTTTCGCTGCTTCTTTGAAACCGTCTTCAATAGATTTATCATACCCTCCGTTCGTTTCATGGCGGATGACATACGCGCCGGCTGATGAAGCTTTGATGCAGGTATCATCCTTGGAACAATCATCCACGACCACAACCACGTCCACCACTTGGCGCACGCCTTGAATCACTTTGGCGATGGTCCATCCCTCGTTATACGCCGGAATCACGGCCACGATTTTTACGTCAGGCGATATCATCTGATTTGAGCGGCTCCCCTGCTTTGATGATTTTGTTCACGGTCTTACCCAGAATGCCGGGCAACGCCGGCGGTCGCAAGCCGACCGCTGGACGCAAGAATTCGACTATCTCATGCGTAATGCTGTCGCCCGGATTGATGTCGCACGCCGCATAGATGCCACGGCGCTGGACGACCACCGTATCTTTCTCCGACGGTTCGACTTTCTTGGCGCCGTCACCCAAAGCCTTCTCCAAGGCGCGGATGCCTTGGACCATCTTCTTGAACACCGGCGCCTCCATGGCGAACGGATGGTCGGGACCTTTGCGCGTCCGGTTGTCGGTGAAATGCTTCTCGATGATGCGCGCCCCGAGCGCCACGGAGGCGATTGGCACGGTCAAGCCGCCCAGCGGATCGTCCGCGCCACCTTCAACTCCTATGGTATGGTCCGAGTAACCGACTTCGACGTTGAATTTTTCCTTGAGCGTCTGCATGGCCCGTATATTGGCATCGGCCATGGGCGAAGGATAGTTGGTCACGCACTGGAGCAACATGATCTGGTTATTGTCGACTTCACGCATGGCATTAACTGCAGCCTCGATTTCCTCTGTAGTCGCAGCACCGCATCCCAAGATGACCGGCTTGCCGGTCTTGGCCACATATTGCAGGAATTCCAGGTTGTCGATTTCGCCTGACCCTATCTTATGCGCCGGCACGCCGAGTTTCTCTAATTGGTCCACAGCTTCAGTGTCGTACGGGCTGGAGAAGAAGTCGATGCCGATCTCTTTGCAATAATCCGAAATCTCCTGCAACCAGTCACGCGGGAATTCCGCTGCGCGGTAGACTTCAGTCACAGGCTTATCCCACTTGGCCTGGAAAGCAGCTCGCAACCCTTTAAACCCGACGTCGGAAACGATCTTCAGCGCCTTGAAATTCTGAATTTTATAAGCATCCGCTCCGCAATCTTTCGCGAGTTTCGCGAGCATCTTCGCTCGTTCTACGTCGTGGTCAAAATTCGAACCGACTTCGGCGATGATGTAAGTCGGCTGACTGGGAGCTATAATACGGGTCCCGATCTTTATTTCAGACATATATTTATTTTACGGGCGGTAAGCTGAATATTTTTTCTATTTCTTGAGCGAACGTCGGAAATTCCATGCCCAAGACTTCCTGGGCTCGATCCACGTTCAACCAGATCTCTTTCGGCCGGAAAGCCGCTTTCGACATCTCGTCGATACTCATGAGCGTCGCCTTGCCTAAATATTCCGGGAAACGTTTCAGCAGTAGCTGTGCGACCTCGGCTTTGGACAAGACGTCGCTGCTTCCAAGGTGCAGGATCTTTTCAGTTGTATCGATTTCGATTAGCTTAACGATGGATTCGGCTAATGTCCAATTTGACAATGGGTTTATCCTCACGTCGGTAAACAAATTCAAGTCCTTGTTTTGCTTCACCGAATCGTACAGCCACTCAAAAAAATTCTGCCCGCGCGAACCTTTAGGATGCAGGCCGATTAAGTTGATGCGCAAGATGGTCGAATTCGTATATTCAGCTACGCTTCTTTCGCCTAAGTATTTAGATAAATTGTAGTAATTTTTCGGGTATGGTAAATCGTATTCCTGATAATCCCCCGTCTCACCAGAAAAAACCGAAACCGTGGAGATGTAAACCATCTTCGCTCCACGAGCTTGCGCCAAATCTCTGATGTTACGCGTCCCCTCGACGTTTACGTGATAACATTGCTCCCGATCCTTTTCGCATAGGTTCACGTCAGTCAAGGCTGCGGTATGGACAATCCAGTCTGCGGAACCGAAAGCCGAGGCCTGTTTCATGACATTCGGAGCATCCGTGATATCACCCTCAAGTTCCACGACCTCAAAATCACCATCTTTCAATCGTCTCGATAGTGTGAAACCCAAAAGGCCGATGGCCCCGGTGAGCAGGACCTTCTTGGACCCCAATGGGCCAATGGTCGTTCCGTTCGTCATTTTATGGATTCGAGTAGCTGCTTCAATCCTTCTTCATCCAGCCATTTGGTATTTTTATCGCTCGTGAACGCAAATCCGTCTTCTAATGATTTTCCGTTCAAATGACTGATCAGATCCTTACCGAAAGAAAATTCCGGGAAAATAACATGCACATCTTCAAGCTCAACCGTATGCCGCGCTTCCTCAGGCGTGATGAGCACCTCGTGCAGTTTTTCGCCCGGCCGGATGCCTATTACTTTCATCTCGCACTCTGGTGCCAAAACTCTCAACAGGTCGCTGACACGCATGCTCGGTATCTTGGGGATGTAGATTTCACCGCCCTTCATCCGTTTCAGGCTACTGAGCACGAGCTCTACGCCTTGGTCCAAAGTGATCCAGAAACGCGTCATCTCTTCGTGGGTCAAAAGCACGACTCCGGTCTTGCGCTGCTCTTCGACGAGCTTAAGGAGGCTTCCGCGGCTCCCTAATACATTACCGTAACGTACCGCGCTTAATTTAGTTTCGCCACCGGTGTAAAAATTACTACTGATGCATAACCTTTCAGCGCACAACTTGGTCGCGCCGTATAGATTCGCCGGGTTGGCGGCTTTATCGGTCGAGATAAGCATCACCTTTTCAACATCCTGATCGATGGCCGCATTGACTACGTTCTGGGTGCCGATGATGTTGGTCTGAATTGCTTCCGACGGGTTATATTCCAAAGACGGAACCTGTTTCAAGGCCGCGGCATGGATGACGATATCAACTCCATTGAACGCACGGTTCAGACGCGCTAAATCGCGGACATCACCCAAAAAAAACCTCAAGCGATCCTTTTGGTCAGCAAACGTCGTAGCCATCTGCGACTGTTTGAGTTCATCCCTGCTGAAGACTATGATCCTCCGGGCTGCCGATTTCTCGAGCAAAATATTGATGCACCGTTGGCCGAAAGACCCGGTTCCGCCCGTCACCAATATGCTTCTTCCGCTTAAATAATCTAAATTCATATTATTTACGCAAAAAAACATAACACCTTTTTTTGGCTTTGGCAAGGCGTTTTATAGCGCTTAACCGATTTTCAAAACCAACCACGAAGGAAGCAACTTCAACTCTTTTAGGATAGATAAAAACGTATGCCACGGACCTTGTTTGAATCTTGACCCCACAACATACAAAACCACAAAATAAAGCAATCCTAGCATGACCAACCGACCCAGACCGACTACCCTGTCATCGATCCCTAACCTGAAAATTCGAAGCATTCTGTCCATCAGGATAACGGTCAGCGAGGCAATGACGCCGCTCGCAAGTGATGGTATAAATACCTTCTTCCCAATCTTCAATATAGGTCGCGTGGTGTAAACGATATACAGCAATACAAAAAACCAAGTCACGACTACGCCCACGGCTAATCCATCCACTCCACGATAATGCATGCCGATAAACATTAATGGAATGGAGAGAACGGCTTGAAAAACCGACGTCTTAAAGTTGATATCCGGCCTACCCAATGCTCCCAAGACCGGATTAGCGATGCCCATAAAAGCCAAAAACAGATTACCGAAGGCAAAAATCTTGAGCGGTATGACGATAGCCAGCCACTTTGCACCGAGTAAGATACTGACCACAGCGCCTCCTTCGGCCAGTAGTAACAACGTGACCGGTAAACTGAAAAGGATAGCCAAATCTACACTCTTGATAAAACCTTCCTGAACCTTATCCATCTTATCCTGAACTTTCGAAAAAGCGGGTAATCCGACTCTACGAATCATACTCGAGGTTATAGTTGTGGCCATAGACGAAAGGTCCTTACCTTTCGAATAGACACCGAGCTCTTGAGTATTCATCAGACATCCGATGATTAATTTATCGATTTGTGAGAACAATAGTCCTAGGAAATTTTGGGCGTAAACCCATTTGCTATAATTAGCCAAATCACGCAATTTCCTAAACCTGAAAGATAGCCTAGGTAATGACGGATAAAGGATGTACGATAAACCGACGCCGACAACTGACTGTAACAAGTTTCCGACGAACAGCACCCAAGCCGAAGCATGAAAAAAAACAGCGAAACCTATCGTACCCAGCGACAGCGCGAGTTGGGCGATAAGGTCGCGATACAGAACCATCTTAAAATCCAAGTTCTTGAAGAAGTATATCTGCCGGATATTCGAAGTTGCTGGCAGTAATACTAGCAATCCGCCCAGCCTCATTATCCAGACCTGATCCACGGCCACATTGAAGAATCCACCTATCAATCCACCACCAAAGAAAACTACTGTAACGATCACGAGGGAACGTATGACATCGAAAGTCCATAGTGTATCCAGATAATCCTCCACTGAATCCTTGCGCTGGAGTAGCGCCTCGCCGAACATGAAGTTCGTCAACTGATCCAAAAGGCCGACGACCATCAGAACCAAGGCCATGATACCATAATCCTCCGGCATCAAAAAACGCGCCAAGATAAGGAAGGTTACCATGTTGATGAGCTTCTGACCTATCGCGTCTAACATGAACCACTTGCCGCTTTGGATGGATTTGTGATAAACGCCCGGGTCTTTAATTTCTTTGGTTTGGTTCGCGTTCATCATATAACTTGCAGAAACCACTGTAATTAGTTACCTTTCTTGGGATGTTAGCACACGGTAACCCATTAGCCGAAAGATTCAACTCGCCCGTATGAAAGGCTGCCTCCTATTACAGCGCCGTTTCGCCTATATTGGGCATTACATGGCCAAAAACCTCAAGGAAGAATATGGGGTTGACGAATTCTGCGGCTATGTATATTTGCGCTCCAGTTATGATTTTTTGAAGAAACAGACCGATATCCGGTACACCGCACTTTTGTTGGATGAAGAGATCCACGAAAGATACAAAGCCGAAAAAGTCGATCCGGTATACCTGGATTACCTGGAGAAGGAGTTTGGTTTGCCAAACCTTTGGCCATACCTAACTGTGGACCGTCTCCTGATGTTCAACCAGTTGGTGCGCGAATATCCATACAACCAACCACCGTTCACGCATGAAGAGATGCTTCGCATCCTACAGGTCCATGCCAAAGCCATCCTAAAAATGTTCGAAGATGAAAAACCAGACTTCCTCTTCTGTTCGGTTGTCGGTGGTATAGGTAGCACGATGACGTGGTATATAGCGAAAAAACTCGGCATAAAAACCTATATCGTTCTCCCGACCTGCATCCGCAACCGCTACATCATCAGCGAAGACCCCTGCACGTTCACTTCGATAGACTCCAAATTTAATACGCTTAATATCGACGCCTCCCCCGCAAAATCCGACGCTATGGAATTCCTCGAGGCTTTCAGATCCGAACCGGTTCCCTATTTCGAAAAAACCACACCGACCCATCAACCTGTCAGCCGTAAACAACAGTTGAAATTCCTGAATCCGGCCAAAGCCATGGATTCGCTGACCACATTCCTCAAGGGCTTCAAGCGCCATTTGTCGTCCCCCGAAAAGAAAGACTATTCCTACATCAGCCCCTGGAACTACTTGCGCGACATGGCTAAACGCAAGGTCCGTAACCTCATCGGGAATAGTGATCTGTACGAGCCCTTCGATCCCAAGGGGGACTTCGCTTTTTTCCCGCTACACTACGAACCAGAAGCTGCACTTCTGCTTCAAGCCCCATTCTATACGGACCAAATCGGGCTTATTCGACAAATTGCACGTTCATTGCCGGTCCGGTTCAAACTCGTAGTCAAGGAACACCCGGCCATGGCCGAATTCCGTCCCCGGTCTTTCTATAAAAAGTTAAAAAAAATCCCGAACGTCAGACTTATAAATCCGGGCATAAGTGGCTTCTCTATAACTCCTTATGCCAAGCTCGTCACAACCATCACCGGTAGCACCGGTTGGGAAGCCGTCCTGCTTAAAAAACCGGTTATCAGTTTCGGCCACCAATTCTACAACTCTCTTTCCATGGTAACTCATTGTCATGAAATAGAAGGCCTACCCAGACTAATCCACCAGAAACTCGAACATCATATCCATGATGACCGCGAACTTTTGGGCTATCTGACCGCCATATTTGAGGATTCTTCGGTTTTCGAACTCCATCAACTCTGGCTCGAGGAAAATAGTGAATCTAAAAAGATGACCGGCGTAGTTCCTCTAGCCGATTTACTGGCTAAAAAGCTGGAATTAATTTAAAATTGCAACATATGAAAATAGGTATCATCGGCCTAGGAGTAGTAGGTAGCGCGGTCAAGCATGGGCTCGAAAGGCTAAATCACCAAGTCATTGGCTACGACATCAAGCTTCCCAACACGAGCCTTGAATCCGTTCTTGACACCGCTCTGTGCTTCATCTGCGTGCCAACACCTTCGGACGAGACTGGTGCATGCAACGTGTCAATCGTCGAAAAAGTCGTTGGTGAACTAGATATAGCCGGCTACAAAGGGCTTTGCGTCATCAAATCGACCGTTACACCCGGCACAACGGATGCGTTGCGTAAGAAAACAGATATCCGGTTGGCTTTCTGCCCGGAATTCCTGCGCGAACGGGCGGCCTATATCGACTTCGTCGAAAATCATGATTTATGTGTCATCGGCACGGATGACACCGCAGATTTCGAACTCGTGAAGCAGGCCCACGGACGACTGCCGCAGAATTTCGCCCATCTCACCCACTTGGAAGCTGAATTAGCGAAATACTATTCCAATATCTTCAACGCCTTGCGAATCGTCTTCGCCAATGAATTCTACGAAATCTGTAAGGCTACTGGCGCCGACTATTCCAGGATAAAACAGGCTCTGGTCAAGCGCTCCACTATCCACGACGTTTACCTGGATTGTAACGAGAATATCCGCGGTTTTGGCGGAGTGTGCCTACCCAAAGATACGGCCGCGTTTGCCCAATACGTGAATAAGCTTGGATTGGACATGAAACTATTCGAGCTGATCGTTGAAGAAAATAAAAAATTCAATCGAACTGTTTTCAATGGCATGCGTGAAGATGCTGAACTATGAAGGATATCCTTATCACCGGTGGCGCAGGTTTCATTGGTTTCCATTTAGCCAAACACCTGCTCAGTCAAACTGGAACAAGGATTACATTGGCCGACAATCTCCAGCGTGGCCGACTCGATACTGATTTAACGAAACTCCTCGAGACTAACCCTGGACGCATCACGCTCCTCACGACAGACCTTAGCGACAGGTCATTCTATTCCGGTTTCGACCAAAACTTCGACCACATCTACCATCTCGCTGCGATAAATGGGACGAAAAATTTCTATTCAATGCCAGAAGAAGTCCTGCGCATCAATACGCTGTCCCTGATATATCTTCTCGAATGGGCTGCGAACCGCCTGCAAAAAAAACCGAAAGTCTGCTTCACCTCGTCCAACGAGGCATATGCCGGAGCATTGGAATCATACGAAACGTTACCTTTGCCGACACCCGAAAACGTGCCGCTGATCGTCAACGATACCTATAATCCGCGCTGGACCTATGGTGCCACGAAACTCATTGGCGAATTGTTCATGATCCATTACGCCCAAAAATTCGGTTTCCCTGCCTTGATCGTGCGGCCTCACAATTTCTACGGTCCGCGAGCCGGTTACGACCACGTCATACCCGAATTCTGTCAACGCATCCTGAAACGTGAAGATCCGTTCTCCATCTTCGGGTCCGACGAAACCCGTTCTTTCTGCTACATCTCCGACGCGGTCGAAGCTATGCAGCGCTTAATGGATTCCCCGGCGACCAACAGCTTTCCCATCCAGACCGTGCACATCGGCTCCACGGAAGAGACAAACATCCGACAACTGGCGGAAACGCTTTTCGACATCACCGGATGGCGGCCGAATGAAATAGTGCCAAAGGAGTCTCTACCAGGAAGCGTAAAACGCCGCCTGCCCGATGTGACCAAAATTTCCAGACTTATCGACTGGAAAGCCGCGACACCGCTCAAGAACGGACTGAAGGAAACTTTCACCTGGTACGCGGCCAACTCGAAAACTTAGCTGCCAAAAACATGAAAAAAATCCTCATCACCGGCAGTTCCGGCAACATCGGCGCATACATCACCGCCAAAATCCAAAAACTCCTGCCTGAGACCGAGCTCATCCGCACAGTCTATGGACAAGAAAACGTGTCGGTTTCGGAAGGTAAATATACCGGCGACCTGCGCGATCCGCATGTCGCCGAAAAGATTTTCCAGGATCATCCTGACGTCGATTGTATCATCCATGCGGCCGCCTCAGCATATAATACAGACAAATTCAAGGAGCAACCTTTGGACATTTTACGCAATGACACATTGTGTTTGCTGAACGTTCTCGGCCAGGCCAAATCACCGAAATTAAAGATCATTTATCTCTCTTCGGTCATGGTCTATGAATCCGTACAGGAGCTTCCCTTCACCGAAGATTCGACCAACACCAACCCTGCACCAGTGACGCCGTACGGAATAGCCAAATTCTTGGGCGAGAAGGCGGTGAGATTGTACAGCGAACAGAATAAGAGCGACTTCACTATCTGGCGCCTTTTCAACGTCGTGTCTCCGCTTGAGAACCATATAAAATCCGGGGGCCACGTCTATGTGGATTTCTACCGCAAGCTTTTCGTCGAACGCTTACCGACCATTAAAATTTTCGGCAACGGACAACAAGTCCGCTGCTTCACCTGGGTCGAGGACATCGCAGAACCGATCGTTAATTTTCTTGACGATCCGCACACCAGCCGTGAGACGTTCAACCTAGGCGGAAAGGAACCTAAGTCTCTGATTGATTTAGCCGAGACGCTATTATCCATCGGCCATGAAAAAGGCCTATTGCCTCACGATTACGCTCCGACGATAAAAACCGGTGGGACATTCAACGGGCTAGATGTCGGAAAGCGCATCCCTAGCCTCGAGAAAGTCGAAAAGGACCTAAACTGGACCGCTCCGACTGTATTCCGCAAGATCTTCGAAAAATTCGTGGACGCCAAACAGAAATATGCACACAAATAATTGCCAGCTTTGCTCGTCGGCCAACCTCGAGCTAGCCATCGACTTGGGCCACCATCCTCTGGCCGACACTTTCCTGCCACCAGACAAACTCGATGCCGCTGAGACCAGCTTTCCCTTACGGACGCTTTTATGCCGGAATTGCGGCTACATGACGCTCCAATATATAGTTCCTTCCGAAACACGCTATCAACAGGTTGATTACAGCTACACCTCAGCGAATTCGCCCGTGGCCGTGAAACATTTTGCCGAAATGGCTCAACAGCTTTCAGCTCTGGCCAACCTGGGCAACGCCGACCTTGTGGTCGACATCGGCAGTAGCGACGGAACGCTCCTCAAAGCCTTCAAGGAACAGACCCGTTGCCGTATTCTGGGTATCGAACCGGCACCGAACATCGCCAAGATGGCCAACGAGGCAGGCGTACCAACTCTCCAGGATTTCTTCAACGCCAAAATCAAGGATGAAATCGTCAAACAAGGCAAGGCTAAGATCATCACGGCCAACAATGTCTTCAACCACATCAACGACCTGCGAGATTTTATGTCCAACATCGTAGCCAGCCTGGCCGATGGTGGATTGTTCGTTTTCGAAGTGCCATCCTTGTACGAACTGGTAAAACGCTCCGCTTTCGACACCATCTACCTTGAACACGTTTCCTATTTCGGGATCAAGCCGCTCAGGAAATTCTTTTCTGGTTTCGGATTGGCTATTAAGGATATACGGGAAAACGATTACATGGGTGGTTCCATGCGTGTAGCGATCAGTCATCTCCCGGAAAATACGAAGACAGTCGATGCCGTAATCGCTAAAGAAGAAAACACCAACATCTACTCCCCCGAAACATACGTAAAATTCATGGATCAGATCCGCCGTTTCAAATTCGATTTGTGTCTCAAGCTTTTCCAGATAAAATCCGCGGGCGGAAAAATCATCGGCATCGGCGCCGCGACCAAAGGCAACACGCTGCTCAACTTCTGCAAGATCGACAATTCCCTACTGGATTGCGTCACCGATACTTCTGCGCTCAAAATTGGAAAATACCTCCCCGGCTCGCATCTGCGCATCATCGACGATAAAAATATCCCTCCCGACACGACTCATGCCTTGATCCTGCCTTGGAACATCGGCCATTTTCTCAAAAAAAAACTGAAACACCTAGAATTTGAATTCATTATCCCTTCCATGGGAAAATAAAAAAAATATGCAATTCGAACATAAACCTATAAATTTCGAGGACGACCGCGGCACGATCCGCGACATATTCGCTCGTGAACCAAAAGATACCTGTACTATAATTTTCTCGAAGAAAGGTGCCGTCCGCGGCAACCACTACCATAAGCTCTCGACGCAATACACCTATGTCGTGAGCGGCCAACTTACTATGCTCTCGCAAGTCATAGGTTCGCAAACCGTGGAAAAACATGTCTTACGCGAAGGCGACCTGATGACACACGGGCCCATGGAAGCCCATACTTTGATTGCCGATGAAGATACTTTATTCCTTGCTTTCGCCGACGGATTGCGCGGCGGTGAAGATTACGAAAAAGATACCTATCGTCTGGATAAACTGCTCAAATTGTAAAAAATTATTTTTTCGATAAATCCTCAAGTAATTTCCAGAATTCGTCCACTACCCTTTCGGCCGAATATTTTTTGACCATCCGTAAACCGCCTTGGATGAGTCTATCCCGCATACCAGGCTCATCAAGGCGTTTTATATTACTAGCCAAACTTTCAGGATCGCCTTTCTTCGAGACCAAGGCCGTATCGCCATCGAGCATAAAATCATTGTAGACCGGGATATCCGTGCCCAAGACAGGTACGCCAGCAACCCACGATTCGAAAACCGTCAGACCGAATCCCTCGTATCGGCTGGGAGCCAAAGTAGCCGTAGCGCGGTTAAACAGCCATTCTCTTTCTTGATTGGTAATCAAGAACATAAAATAAACCTGGTCCTCCAACCCAAAAGACCTAACCATGTCTTCAGCCTTTTTGGATTCCCCGGGACTGGAACTTGTGACGAAAACTAAATTTCTTTTTACTCCTTCGTGTTTAAGGATGTTCAAAGCCTGAATGATCGTGTCCCAGCCCTTACGCCTTTTAACTTGTCCGATATAGAATAGATATTTATTGGGCAAAACACGCCCATCTTTCAAGACCGGCAAGCTTTCACCAACTTGCTTAATGTCAAGACGGACGCCCCAGGGGATGATGACCGAATCCAAACCGATCAAGCGCCGCAATGCTGAGCGTTCGAATTCCGTAATCGCCACCCTCTCATCTGATCTGTAAAGCGGCGTATGGAAAACAAAATTTTCCCAGTTCGACTTAAACGAACGTGATTTAATCCAGGTCCAAAAAAAATCCTCAATGCCATGTATCAAGTGGATTTCTTTTCGAATATAATCCAGTGGATCGTCACGGTCTTCCACGACGTAATCGTCATGCAAAAATCCCACGACCTGAAAAATCGTTTTGGCTCCGACGATCTTAGCTACAAGATAACCCATAAGATTCAAATAACTCCGCGTATGGTTCAAAATGACGATAGCAGGTCGCCAACTAATCAAACTCCACACTAATTTCGGTGATATACCAAATTTCTGTGGACAACGGATTGTCTCAACGCCTTTATATAATCCGTCTTTCGTATAAGCCGGATTACTTTTTATCCTATAAGTCAAAAACCTGACGTCGCAACCGCGTTTAACCAGCCCCTGGGCTAGGATGAATTCCGCAAATTGATCAAGCCGCTCTTCCGCGCCAAAAGGTGTAATTATTGCGATTTTTTTCATATCCATCTTCATTGATATAGGTAAACGGAACCTATCTGCCCTAAATCATTCTTCATACCATACCAATCCATTTCATCTTTAGAAAGCGGCTCCTCGGTCACCAGGTAATCAAGGCGGTATTCGCGGAGGCGCGCGGCGAAATCTTTATTTAGAAAATCTTGGTATTGGGGCACCAATTCATCGATACGCCGCTCGACCCATGAATCAAGACCCTGCTTAAACAATTGGTCCCAATTTTCAAAAAAATACATATGGACATTATCTGGATGCTGGCGCAGATATTCACTTGCTCCTTCAGCAGTCACCCCTACCATCTCTAATGATGTAAAAAAATTGTGTCGTAGGCGTTTAACAGGAATGCCTGAAAACATCCAGGATGAAAGATAAACGTCACAAGAAGTGAAGGCCGGAATTTGACGCGAGACTCTCTCGATTTTTTCATCAACCAAAACCACGCAATCCTCGGACGCATTTTTATTTAGCCAAGTGTACAGCAATGCGAACTTCTGTTCGTTCCCGAAATCTTCGATCTTTGTTTTGTAACTCGTAGCCATGACCGCGCCATTAACTAAGCCCAAAAGACAAAAGACGACCATTAAGCTACTAAAAATCCTAGGAAACCGCGGATGTAAAAACTTATAAGCTGCAAGGATTAGCATGAACATCGCCAACGGGTTTGAATATTGCACAAAGTGATATGGCCAAATCGTCCGTCCAGTGACGATCTGTTGACTGAACGTCCATAGCGCACCGAGGATTACAGCCGCCGAGAATATCCACCAATCTTCGTGCGCCAACTTTTTTTTCTTAACTAAAAATCCATACAGACTTAATCCAGCAAAAATAGCGACTGTAGCTAAAAGCGTTTTGTTCAATAGCGGTATGTGGGTAAAAAACATACCGTTCTTTTCTGCCGATCCCGAACCTCCTTGGCTCAAGGAATAAACAACTAAAACCAAAAATGGCAGGCTACCGACAATTCCGACCGCAGATACGTAAAGCAATCGTTTCAGCTCTTTCCAGCGTTTCAAGACAAGAAAAAATAAGCAGAGCACAGAGCTGATGGATAAAATCATGCCCCAGCTAAAAAAATATGCGAATGATAAGGTAGCGATAATTCCGGCAATCGCGATATCCGATTTTTTTCCCCCTTTTATCGCCCGCCAAAAAAATATCAGGAAAGAAAAAATGGCTAAAGCGCCGAGAATCGGATTGACGGTCCTAGTCCAAATAGAAAGATGGATTCCGCCGTCAGGCTTAAGCGATGACATTAGGCTATAGACATCATAGACCAGCGTCACAGCAAAACCTGAAGCTATTCCAGTCAACCTTGTGGATGGCTTACGCAATCCTTCTTCATCCGCAAGTTCCATAAACAAGAAAAAAACCAACAGGAACAAAACGGTTGGAAACAAAAATTTCGTAGCCAGCACGATATCAACCAACGGAATACGCGTCACCAAGGCAGGCAACGCATAAACATATTCTCCGATAGGAAGCATCGTCGGGATACTATCTTTGTACTCGTGGAAAAACGGCGAACCTACAAGCCAGTGCCCATCCAACACCTCCCGCATCCTTGCTGTATAGATATCCTCGTCATCCAAATAATATAACGGCATTCCTTGATAATCCTCACCCAAGGCATGCATAGCCAACAAGCTCGGCGATATGGACAAAAGACCGACTACAGTAGCCAACAGTATGACGATCGCATTTTTCCTGAACCAAATTAAACGCATATCAGTCCTTCTTTTCGCCGATGTAATAAAAACCTGAAGCAATATTCCGCGATACTTTTAATCGATTCAACCAAAAGTCGAATATATGAGCGAATGGCGCCAGAATGGCCATGCCCAGGATGCTGATGGTTTCGAAAATCCTGACCGAACCGAACGACAATATAGCCGCGACCCAATCGACAAATATCAGGATGAGCGCTGTAGTTGGACCGTGGCGCAAACCTGAATCAATTTTTTTAAATCCAGACTTTTCGACAAAAGATTCCAATCCCTGTAATGTCCAACGCATATAGTCATGCGGCGAAGAATGGAATGGATACATAAACGGTACAGTCAGATAACAGAACCCACCTGGTTTCAATATTCTCCGAATTTCAACCAGGACCGCTTTAGAGTCAATCACATGCTCCAAAACCGAAGTACAAAACACAGCATGAATCGAACCGCCTTTGAACGGCAACTTTTCAAGATCGGCCGCGACATCGATCTCGGGAAACGCGAACATGTCTACCTGTAGCGTGTTCGGCCGCCTTTTTTGCGGTCCGGCACCGAGATTTACCACGATCTGGCCTGTTGTGACGTATTTATCCAAAAACGCTTTAGGTGAAACACCGGCATTCGATGCCCCAAAAATGTATACTAGGATATTGTAGAATTGTGGATAGCGTTTCAGCCAATTCTTAATTTTGACTAGCAAGGAATCAGGTATGCCATCGGACGGATGAGCCGTTTCCGTATCCAGGAAACAGACCGTCTGACCAACCGAGGGATATCGGGTTTGGCATGAACGACATATTAAACCATCAACCATTTGGTCGAGGTCACCACAACACTTGGTGCATTGAAGAAGCTTCATTGTTTCTACTCTCATATCAAAGACTCTCCCACACAATATCAGGTACCTGCCCTAAAACAAAAATTCTGTACCAAAGCTCAAGGTTCAATACGACCCATAAGATTTCCGTGTTATTGGCAGTGCCAGACAAATGACTAGACATCATCTCATCCAAAACTTGCTCACGAGCCAAGCTCCTGACTAACGAATCCTTAGATTGGAGTATTTTTAGGTAGCGGCCCAAACCTTCCGGATGTCTGAACCATTCTCCAACAGGCAGACCGAAACCGCATTTTTTGCGATCCACGATCTCCGTGGGCAAAACGCGCCGCGCTGCCTTCTTAAGGCAAATTTTGGTTTCCGTGGCTGTGACTTTGCGTATACTGGGTAGGTTAAGCGCTACCTTCACGACTTCCTGATCCAGAAACGGAACGCGATTCTCGAGATTCGCCGCCATACCCATTTTGTCTTGCCTGATCAGAAGCGATTGCAAATATGTCCGACGGTCGAGCGCTAATACCCGCTCCACATCGTCCTGAACTGGAATCTTGTCCAGAATCGAACGCCGGTAATCCAAATCCGGTCGGTTTAAATCAGGAAACAGCCTTACCAAATCATCGATTTGATTGAAAGCGTTCAGAAAAATCCATGCTTCTTCATCCAACTCTTCAGTAAACAACTTCGTATAACGCGTATATCCCCCAAACAACTCATCCGCACCTTCGCCTGACAACAGCACCTTGACATATCTACGCGCTTCCAGACTCAAAATAAGCATTGGGACGGAGTGCGGATGGCTCAAAGGCTCGTCATGCTGGTAAATAGCTAGGGGTAGGATGCGGCAAAAATCCTCTTCGTCGAAGATGATCTCGTGATGTTCACTACCTATTTGGACGGCTACCTGTCTTGAGTATTTGAATTCGTTCCACGCTTCGTCCGACAAACCGATGGAGAAGGTATGGAATTGCACGGGCTTGATCCGACTTGCGATCGCCGCGACCAGACTCGAATCCACACCACCGCTCAACTGCAATCCGATCGGCACATCAGCTATAAGATGCCGCTCCACAGCCCTAGTCAAAACATCGAAGATTTCCTCGTCGGAGGTTGGCATCCCGCCGATCTCCTGCCTCTCGTTCCAGTACTCGAATTCCTCGAAAGAGTTTCTCTTCAAATCATAAACCAGCACTTGCGCCGGCAACATTCGCTTGATTTCTTCCCAGGGCGTTTCCTGTCCTCCGAACTGACGGAACGACAAGAATTCAGATAACGATCCTATATTCAAGGTCGGCCTAAAATCCGGGAGTTCAAGTAGAGCTTTCGCCTCCGATGCCCAAGCAAAAAAATTGTCCGTGTCAATATAATACAAAGGTTTAATCGAGAAACGGTCTACAGCAAAAAAAACCAAATCTTTTACCGCATCATGGAGTGAAAACGCGAACATACCGTGGATTTTTTCCACTAGTTTAATTCCCCACTCATTATATGCATACAGAAGAGTCTCCGTATCGCAATTCGTCTGATAACGATATTTCATCCTTAGTTGACGGTCGAGTTCCGAATAGTTGTAAATTTCGCCGTTATAAACCAAGGATAAATTACCGTCGTCTGAGATGAATGGTTGGTCAGCGGCAGCGTTGACGTCTATGATACTCAAACGCGTATGCCCCATGGCCACGCGCCCTTTGACGATAATTCCTTCCCCATCCCGACCTCGATGTTCGACACGCTTAAACATCGAACTAATGACCCACCTTTTGTCCGCGGGCGTCAGTCTGTCCTGTTTATCTATGAAACCGACAATCCCGCACATACTTCATGGTTTTCTCCCGGCCACAACGATAAATCCGTGCCCAAAGAGGATGCGCGATTTCAATTTACGGTAATCGTAAGTATACGAAGCGTTGCGTTTCACGTATCTCTCGGCCTTTTCCGGAGTTAGATTCGAAACTCGCTCCACATCCAACAATCCGTTTTTAGTAAAAAACCTATCCTTAATCTGTTGCGGACTAAACCGACGTAGAATCGGCACATACAGATAATCCAAAACTTGATAACGCCAAATCGGATCTAGTTTCAACCAGTTACAGACCTTGCGGATGAACGATTCGCGTATCATCGGGATACGAACTGTGAACAAACGAGCCATCTGTAGGCACCACGGAAAAAGCCCGTGCTTGCCATATACACCCAGCACAAATCTCCCGCCTGGTTTAAGGATACGCGTCATTTCGCTGAAAGCCTTATCCGGATCCACGGTGTGATGAACTACACCCGATGAAACTACGAGGTCGAAGAGGCCGTCCGGCATGCAGATATCGACTAATGAGCCTTGGACGAAACGAACATTGAGGAATTCCTTAAAGCGATCCATCTCTATCTCCGGATGCAAATCAAAACCTGTCACATCAGCCGCCCCAAGCTTAGCCAAGCGGTACTCGAGCGCGCCATGGCCGCAACCCCCATCAAAGCAGCGCTTACTTTTGACCCAAAATTCATCCAAACCTAATTGGTCAGCTAAAAGTTCACCTTGAGCAATCCACTGGTCGTTATTTAGCACCTCGAAACAATCGGAGTAGAGATTCCCGGTTTTATTTTCGATGTTACTGAGTTTGTTTTGTTGAGTCATACAGTTCGGAGGAGAATTGTTTTGAGTATTGCCCGATATCGAGCTTAGACACCGAGTGTTGGCGTTTGCCTGTCCGACCCAACGCCACCTCGTCCACAAACTCGATATTGATTTTCAAGTCTTCGCCCATATGCTTCTTCATCTGGTACTCGGCATGCGTAATTACTTCATTTGTATATTGGCTGGCTTTGACGATCTTGAGCGTCACGCTACCGAATTCTTCCTGAACCACCTGAAAACGCTTGACTGCATAATCGTAATCCGCGAACAAACGGGCAAAAAAAGTGCCCGGAATCATCTGATTCTGCGTGCCGATGATTATGGCTTGAACTCGGCCCCAAATCTGACCGATGCGCGGCAACCCGCGGCCGCAGGGACACGGTACCGAACTATCGATTTGCACCGCTAAATCACCGATACTATAACGGATGAGCGGCATGATATAGTTGCTTAAATCTGTAATCACGACCTCGCCGATCTCGCCCGGTTGAGCGATCCGGCCGTCTTTAATGATTTCGATGATAGTGCCTTCGGCCACCACGTGATAACCCATACCGTACTCACACTCATAAGCAGTGCCACCGGCAAATTCGCGAGCACCGTATTTATCAAACACCTTACAACCAAAACCCTCCTCGACTATCTTGCGACTTTCGGGCGATAGCGACTGACCGGATGACATGATACCCTTGGGCTTCCAGCCATGGTAGTTATAGTTGCGCAGGTACCTTGCAATAAGATTGTAAGATTCGGCATAACCATCCAAGATAACCGGTTTATAGCGCATGATGGTGTGCACAAATCCCTCCAAGGCGCTATCGTCAATCTCATACGCTGGTACGAATTTACGACGGCTCATCTTAGCATCTAAAATTTCCTTAAATACCTCGATACCTTTCATACCCAGGTATTTATGCCACAACCTGATCTGCCGATCACCGAAGTGATAACCGGTCCATTCGAGGCTACGCAGCGTTGCCGCCCAGCGCAACTCTAATTGCTTCTTTTCTGCGTACACCACTAACGGCTCACCGGTCGATCCGCTGGTTGTGACGCGCTGAGCTTTGCTCCTGTCATAATCCACAGCCATTAAACCCTGATAAATATTTTCTTTGATTATTTTTTTAGTAATGATCGGTAGTCTGGGCAGATCCTCCATATGCTGAATATCTTCCGGCTTCAACCCAACTGCATCGAATTGCTCACGATAATAAGAAACCTTGTTGTAAGCATGCACCAATAGGGCCCGCAAACGTTTTTCTTGGTATTCCTTAATCTCTTTCGTCTTAAGCCACTGGCTACGTTTTAAATCTTTGTAATATTGATAGCCGTTAAATGAGATCATCCAGTGGTGTAACGGAAACAACGAAACGAAAAACTTGAAATACGCCTGTCGCCACCAGTTAAACGGCACATCCTCTTTGATCGGCGGATGATCTTTCAAATAATTTCGCAATGAGGTATCATAAATATCCAACAATCTGAATTCCACAAAACCTTTTATGAGGTCAATGAATGTTTCTAGGATGATTTTAAATGGGAAGCGTGGTAAAAATGATTTACCGATACGTCGTTCAACGAAAAGCGTCTCCATCTGTCTTATGGAATAACCTTTATATTTAATTGCACCGCCCAAGTTGGTCTGGAAATACGTGTAATGAAAACGGTAATCCAAGATATCCTCGAGTACTTCCTTGCGACAAATCAAGAAACTTGATTTGTTATCCTTGGAATCCATTCCGTAGAAAATATTCAACAAAAAATTCAAACCACGACTCAAAGTCACCCGACCACCGCTGAAATTCTTCACATGGCTGCGCCAACCCTGGACAACATCGTAGTGCGAAAAATTAATTTCCTCGTACATTCGCCCTACATCCTCAGGTAAATTTTGCAGGTCAGCGTCCAACAAGCATACGAACTTACCTTCAGCCGCTTTCAGACCGCTCTTCCAACCTGTGACAATACCCTGATTTTTTGGATGATGGATAGATACAACATTCGAAAACTTACTTGCCATTCCATCGATCAATTCACGAGTATTATCCTGACTTCCATCGTTAACCAATATAATCTGGCCATTAATTTTCTTCTTCTCGAATGTTGCCTGAAGCCTCTCCACCAATGCCACCACGTTTTGACTTTCATTTAAACAAGGAGAGATGGTTGACAATGTGTATTTGGGCATATTTTGCCTGTTCTGGATGATTTTGAATTAATTGATGTTAACAGCCCTTTAACATCAGGGCAAGTCTAGTTTAATTTTTGTCTAGTTTAATTTTTGTAAACAGGAAATAGAAATGTCCGGTTCTGCGGGAAATAGAAATGTCCGGTTTGTTAGGTTGTTGGCATAAGGGTTCTCCGTTGCGGTTCCGACGCCCAAGTCCTCCGTTCCATGATCTCCCTGTAGAGCACGTCCTTG
>JBDRFZ010000046.1:0-35000 GCA_043818395.1 Patescibacteria group bacterium | reverse complement strand
CAAGGACGTGCTCTACAGGGAGATCATGGAACGGAGGACTTGGGCGTCGGAACCGCAACGGAGAACCCTTATGCCAACAACCTAACAAACCGGACATTTCTATTTCCCGCAGAACCGGACATTTCTATTTCCTGTTTACACCACATCCTAGGGATTGACGACGTCTGTTTTTTATGGCATATCTATCTACGGAGGAAGAATGTACATTTCATATAACGAGATAAGACTCATCGAGCTGGCGCTCCAGGATTTTCCGGAGCATCATACTGACAGAAAGCTTTTCGTAGCCGCCGTTATGGCCGCACTACACGACACGAATGCGCCGAATCTTACGGCGATATCCGACGAAGAGTTCCGTCTGATCGCGAACAAGCTCAAAAAACTCCGGGCTGACGGAACGCTAAGCTTTGATGAAGCCTGCGTGGTCTCCATGGTCATAGCGAAACGCGAACTCGGCTGGAAACCGTTCAGCTTGCCAACGCTACGCCAGTTGGCCAACAGTCCTAAAAACCACATTGTGCTGATTAATGCCATCGGCATTCTCGCAATCGCCTGGCAAACCATAAGCAGGCCTGACCACCAGTTCATGAAAAACGGAAATTCTATCCGCTTCTCCCAGAACTGATTTTCCTCCTCAAATACTAAAAGCCTCCCAACTAACGGGAGGCTTCGGCGTTTATGGGATTGTTAGGCAGCTTTTTTCTTTGCTACGGTTTTCTCTCTAACTTCTTTCTGCTTACGCCTGATAAAATCAGTCATCGCGTCCATGATTGCGGCGTAAATCTCGGCCGCATCATCGCCGTTTTCTTTTATCAATTTTGGTATCTGGGCATTTATATAATCGGCGATAACTTCCGCTTCCGGCATATCCGTAACGTCACGTCCGTACATACTGAACTCTGTACGCGCTCTGTCACATACACGAACCAAAGACTTATAAGTTTCATCATCTTTGATTTTGCGGCGAACCAAATACTCGTTAGTTAAACGCGTACCCATTGATACCGGCATTTCTTTGTCAGTAGATTGTTCGAATCCTTTTTTCATATTAAAAAAATAAAAAATTATTTAATTGGAATTTCATTACTTGGTATTTTTGATAAATCCGTATCCGTAATTCCCAAGCTGTTGTAACGCATAACATTATAAGCCGATTCTCCATCTTTTAGATAGTAAACAGCCAAATCCTTGGGATGGATGTAATAGGCCTCGCCATGTTCCTGGACGCGCAACACGATCCGTCCACGTAAGCGGCTCTTTAAAGCGTAGTCTCCGGAAGCGATCTTGGCATAATCACCTTCGGTCACACCAAGACCAAAGGAACGCATCATCTGATAAGCGGCGGCGCCGTCTTTCATGTAATAACGACTGCCATCGGTTGAATTTAAGTACCATGCTTCACCGTGACTTTGAGTTTGAAGGAGAATATAACCTTTTAAGCGACTAACAAGTGCCTGGTCAATTGACGGTTTAACGGACGAGGAAGCCGACGCGATCCCTTTTTTACTCGGATACGACTGTTCGAATTCATGGTATGAGTCCCAGATCTTAATAGTCGGACTAGATGTAGCCAGAGTCATAAGCTGCGAACCTACCCAACCTCTTGCGCCGCTGTATTCGACTTTGTACCAACCGTCTGTTTCACCGATAACTTTCACCGCAGCATTTGCTGGCAAAGTAGTTAAAATCACACTATCGCCCATGCAGGCGTTATTGCGCAGAAAAGCGCCGGAAACAGTTTTACCGTCGACATTAAATTGCCGTACTGGATCCACATAACAATCCATGGCCAGGGCTTTATCCGCCATCACTAATAAACTAAAAAAAATAAAACAAATGGAATAAAAAATAATTTTCATATTGCAATAATTCTATCTTAATCAAGCGTCACGGTAAACCTCTGCTAATTATACAAAAAGGTCATAATATGGTATTTTTTGCTTAATATGAACAATAAAATCGCGATTCTTTCAGTACTTGGTTTATTAACTATTGCTTTACCTGCGAATGCGGCTATATTCAAAAGTGGCGATAGTGTGGATCTGGGAGGGAATACGCCGATCACTGAAAACGTTTATGTCTCCGGCGGCATGATCACGGTAAAGGGCGATGTGAACGGCGACATAAACGCAGCCGGTGGAAATATCTCGATCGGCGCAAGTTCAACGGGTGACATCCATTCAGCCGGCGGCATGATCGAAGTAACCGGAAACGCACAAGATGTGCGTATAGCTGGAGGCTTTCTTAATGTAGATGCAAACATCTCAGGTGATCTTTTTGCGGCTGGAGGTTTTTTACGTACCAAGCCGGACACGGTCGTTTACGGAGATATCATGACCGGAACAGGCGCCGCGCAACTTGATGGCGTTTTCAAAGGCAAAGCATTGATCAACGGCGGTGAAATCACTTTATCCGGTAAATTTGAAGGGCCGATAATTGTAAACGCCGAAAAAGTAATTCTGACCAGCACAGCCGAACTGATGCAGGGAGCAAAAATAACCGCCAGAGAACCGGCACAAGTAGCGGATGGCGCAATGATTTCGGGTGATATGATTTTTGAAAAAATGAAGGATGAAGAAATTGCTAAAAAACAAATGCCTGAAAATTCTAAAGGTATTTTTACTGCGATTTTAGCAATCATCGGCTTTGCCGCACTTCTCTGCATGTTTATTGGCGGTCTAATCGGTCTAAAATTATTTAAATCAGGAATAACGGCTCGTACGGACTACGCCTTGCGTAATTTTTGGCTTAATTTACTTATAGGTTTCGCTTCACTGATTCTGTTTCCTATCGCTACCGTACTTTTATTCATGACTATCATCGGATCTTTTGTGGCTTGCATAGTCCTGTCCGTTTTTATCCTTGTTTGCATCTTAGCGAAATTAATAACCATATTCATTGTCGGTGCATTGGTTTGGAAAATTATTTTCCGCAAAGCAGACAACAAACCGTCATGGAAAACCCTGCTCATCGGACTCTTGGTTTATTATCTGCTCATGATGATCCCGATCATAGGTTGGTTTTTCGGTTACATATTCTTCTGTGTCGGCCTGGGAACGATCGTCCGATTTACAATATCATTACTACAAAAAGCTTCGCCGCAACTCGCTGTAAAAGAAAAATAATTTTTACAAAAAATTTATTTTAAATTTAATTTTTTCTTCTTCGAAAAAGCCTGGTTGAATTTATTAGAGGGAAAAAATCAGTGGCGAAATTATAGAAAGCAGCGAAAGCCGGACCCGCGATTCCCGTCAAGACCAAAGCGAATCCTACAAAATTACTAACGAGCCAAATAGCGACATCATAATGGATAACCGAGAGAGTACGTCGGCCTAATTTGATCATCTCCGGAATACGCGATAAATCATCGGTCAGAATTACGACATCCGCCGCTTCGACTGCAACCGCCGTGCCTCCACCACCCATAGCGATACCGACATCGGCACGCGCCAAGACGGGTGCATCATTTATACCATCGCCAACCATACCGATCGTTCCGTCGCTTTTAACCAGCTGTTCTAAAAACTTCAACTTTTGCTCCGGTTTCAAAGAGGCTTTGAATTCAGTTATCCCTAAACCTGAAGCGATTTGTTTGGCGGTTTCCTGATCATCGCCGGTTAACATAATAATTCTCCCGACTCCGATGGTCGACAATTGCTTGAGACTTTCGGCAGCTTCCTTTCTCGGCTGATCAGCTACGGTAATCGTTCCGGCGTATTGCTTGTTGATAAAAACATAAAAGGATGAAATCGTTTTTTCTATTGAAACCGGCAGTTTTAAATTCAAATCTTTAACGATATTCAAACTGCCGGTTACGATTTCATCGCTACCAAGCCTAGCCCAAACTCCACTGCCTTTCCAGACCTTAAAGTCGTCCGGATCCGGTACTTCATGAAATCTTTTAGCGGCTTCCCGATAGACCATTTTACCAACCGGATGTTCTGAAAACTTTTCTGCTGCAGCCACAAGCTTCCAAAACAAGTTCTCGTCAACATCTTTCGTAACTTCAACATTTTTTATGGATAACGAACCATAAGTCAGGGTTCCGGTTTTATCTAAAATTAACGTTTTAATTTTTGAAAGCACATCAAGCCATTCCCCGCCTTTTATAATCACGCCACGTCTAGCTGCCTGCCCAAGCGATGCCGTCATAGCGAGAGGTATGGCCACAGCCATATCATCAGCGCAAGCTACAAGAAAAAGAGCGGCAGTCATACTTAGATTCTTAGTGACGAGATAAACAGCCAAACCCAAAAAGGCTACCAATGGCAAAAAAGCTCCGGCGAATTTATCCGCCATCTTTTCGGATCGTGATTTATTCTGAGCCGCTTCCCGCATAAGTTGGGCCATGCGTTCGATTGTGGAATCTTTACCTACTCTTGTAGCCTTTATTTTCATTAACCCTGATTCGACCAAGGTAGAACTCAAGACCTCATCACCGATAACTTTTTCCAAAAGCCGCGATTCCCCCGTGACCGAAGACTCGTTTACGAACGACACACCAAAAACCACTACACCGTCAACCGGCGCTCGTTGCCCGATTTTTATAAGTATAATATCCCCTTGCTTCACATCGTCTACGTCAATTTCCTCGAGCCGGCCATCAATTTCGCGTTCCGCTTTGAGAGGTTTTAATTTCAATATTTCCTGGATGGCGTTTTTTGTACGCGACGCCGTATAGGCCTCCAAAAGCCGCGCAAAAGAAAGCATGAGGGCGATGAAACCGGTCGATCGAAATTCACCGGTCGCAGCCGAAATAATGACCGCGGCCATATTAAAAACATCAATACTGATTCGTAACTTACTGATAGATAAAAATGCTTCCCAGGCTGTAGGTAAAATCGCAATAACGGCAACGACTATTAAAAAAAGCGCCTTCTTATCAAATAAAGCACTTACTAAAAATCCAACAAATATAATTGCTATACAAGCATATTCCCGGCCGGGTGGAATAAAAATATTTTTTATTTTCACAAAAATATAGTATATCGCCTTCTACGGCTTATGATTAAATAATTTTTTAAAATAAGATAATTTTGACGCACGTGAATTTTCGATCCAGGGACTCTATATCAACTGCCATTATATCAAGCTTGAAATACCGACGGCTAATTGGTAACTTCTTTGTATGATCAAGCCAAAATTACTTCTGCACGCCTGCTGCGGTGTATGTAGCGCATATGTTCCGGAACTTCTGGTACCGGATTATGAAGTAACTATCTACTACGAAAATTCCAACATCTACCCGCAGGCAGAATACTTCAGACGACTCGAAGCCGCCAGGACCATGGCCCATTCGTTTGACCTCCCTTTTATCGAAGCCTCATACGATCCACCTTCGTGGTTTAAGGCTGTCCGCGGCTTATGGAAAGAAGAGGAAAATGGCCATCGTTGTAAGACCTGCATATTTTTCAGATTGGATAAAACTTTTTCTTTTGCTGTGGTGAATGGTTTTGACGCAGTGGCTACTACGTTATCTGTCAGCCGCCGTAAAAACGTTCTCATGATCAACGAAATCGGCGAACATCTTTCACAAAAGTACGACCTCGAGTTTGTAGGCAAGGATTGGAAAAAAAATAACGGCGAAGCCATCTCGCAAAAACGCGCAGTTGAAGCTAAAATTTACCGCCAGAATTATTGCGGATGTGTATATTCCGCCATTAAAAAAAGTTTAATGCGTTCCGATTAAATTTACACTTCAATCTTAGAAAATAACCAACTCCCTATAACCAGGAAGGTCGCCGTAACAAGAGTTAGCACTAAAAAATCAAATGACAGATTAAAATGTCCGGTATTGGTTAGTGCCCCACGAAGCGCATCCACGCCGTACGTCAGCGGATCAAGACTGGCGACTATATAAATAGCGACCGGCAATCCTTGCAGAGGGAATAGTGAACCGGAAAGAAAGAAAAGCGGCATGACTAAAAAATTTATGACCAGTTGAAAACCGTGCATATCCTGCATGCGTGAAGCTATAGCTGTACCAAAAGCCGTAAATAATAGCGCTATTAAACTCATGGCTAGGAGGGCTAGCGGTACAGATGTCCAGTGGTAAGGACGAAATCCCGCTAAAAGCGAGATGCAAAATACAATCGCTCCCTGGATCGTGGCTACCGTGGCGCCGCCAAGCGTACGTCCGATCATGATATTCAATCTTGATACAGGTGCCACTAACGTCTCTTTTAAAAATCCGAACTGACGGTCCCAGATTATTTCCATGCCCGAAAATATGGCGGTAAAAATTATACTCATGCCGATTACGCCTGGAGCTAAAAACTGCAAATAACTACCTTCACCGGCTTTTTGAAATACAGGTCCAAAACCGTAACCCAACGCCAACAAGAAAAGTACAGGCTGACCTAACGAACCTATAATTCTGGATTTAGATCTAATGAATCTCTTTAGTTGCCTTATCCAAAGGATATATATTGTATTCATATTGCTATCTTTTATAGACACGCATTCGACTACGCATATTATCCAGCGATGTCCCCGCTTCTTCACGAATCATATCGCCGGTAAGCGAAAGAAAGGCGTCTTCCAGGGAAGAAGTCTGTGTTTTGTTTTTAAGTTCATCTGCGGAGCCGGAGGCAATGATCTTTCCGTGGTCTATGATAGCTATACGCTTAGCGGCGCGTTCTGCTTCTTGCATATAGTGGGTAGTAAAAAAAACCGTAATCCCCTCGCTCTTATTAAGTTCCTGGACATACGTCCAGACATGATTACGCGTTTGCGGATCTAGACCCAAGGTTGGTTCATCCAAAAAAAGAATTTTCGGATGATGCAATAAACCGCGGGCAATTTCCAGACGCCGCTTCATACCCCCGGAAAAATGCTTTACCAAATCATCCTTACGATCCCAAAGCTCCACATATTCAAGAAGCTGTTTAATGCGCTCACGGCGTAATTTTTTTTCTATGTCATAAAGTACGCCATGGAACTCCATATTTTCCCAGGCCGTCAGTTCGTCATCCAGACTGGGATCCTGAAAGACGATGCCGAATGAGCGGCGTACGTCAGAAGGATCGGTAACCGGATTAAAACCGTTCAGCTTAAGCGTACCCGAGGTTGGATGTAAAAGCGTAGTCAACATTTTTATGGTTGTACTTTTACCCGCACCGTTTGGACCGAGAAACGCAAAAATCTCGCCTTCCGCGACTTCGAATGAAATATTGTCTACGGCCGTAACCTCGTGGAATTTCTTGGTCAGGTTATTTACTTTAATTATGCTCATAAAATCTTCTGCAAACTTTGAAAATAATATTTAAGATTGGCATAACTTAGCATTTTTTCCACTTCCTGCCTTGTAACCCAAACGACCTTGTCACCATCGTATTCCGGCCTTTCTTTTTGCTTATGATCGATCGGTGTGACCAAATACATAGCGACCTCTATTGACTCGCCCTCTGTTGTCACGTATTTAAAATCATCCAAACGCTTGTCAATTTTTATTTCCAAACCCGTTTCCTCTTTGACTTCGCGCCTCATAGCCATCCCCTCATCCTCACCTGGATCTATGTGCCCTTTAGGAAAACTCCAATCATGGCGGAAAGCGCGATAGATTAAAAGAAATTCCAACCCGCGTACAGATTCGCGAAAAATAATAGCGCCGGATTTTTTAGTTGGCTTAGTCACAAAAAAACAAATCAGGGCAATGAATTACTATGGTCTTCGGCGCCTGAAACTTCGCCTATGCCCCGCTCCCGGGTGCGTGGTTCTTGGCTCAGAATAAGCACCCGATCTCGGTTCAGGTACTCCAGTTAATTTTGATATCGGTAATCTGGATCTGGTTAGTCGTTCAATAGCCTCGACTTCTTTTCGCTGGTCAGGAGTTGCGATCGAGATAGCATATCCAGATGCACCGGCGCGTCCGGTGCGTCCAATGCGGTGCACGTAATCTTCAGCTTGTTCGGGCAAGTCATAATTCACGACCAGCTCAATATCTTTGACATCCAAACCGCGGGCCGCGATGTCAGTCGCCACCAGCACGCGGTATTTTCCGCTCTTAAAACCGTCGAGTGCTTCGCGTCTTTGGGAAAGAGAACGGTTAGAATGAATCTCAGCCGAAGAAATGCCCGACATACGGAGAGATCGAGCGACTTTTTTTGCACCATGCTTGGTACGAGTAAAAACCAAAACCGATCCGCGACGTTGTACCAATATTTGATCCAATAGCTTTGCCTTGTCTTCCTTATTAACCACATAAAGCTCTTGCGTGACATTTTCTGCAGCTGTCCCGGATCGTGCTATTTCTATCTGGACCGGTAGTTTCATGAACTTACTGGCGAGCCCGACGATCTCTGCAGGCATGGTGGCGGAAAAAAGCATGGTCTGACGCTCGGCCGGCAGATGCTGCATGATGCGCTTGATCTGCGGAGCAAAACCCATGTCTAACATACGATCAGCTTCGTCTAAAACCAAAATATGGACATCACGTAAATTTACTGTCTTCTGTTCCAAATGATCATTTAAGCGCCCGGGTGTCGCGATGATTACATGCGGATTTCGGCGCAACATATCGAGCTGCATCTTCATGGATGCTCCACCAATCAATACAGCTGTTCGCAAATTAATCTGTCGCCCGATGGTTCGAAAAACCTCTTCGGCCTGCAAGGCTAATTCACGCGTTGGCAGAACAACCAATCCCCTGCCTTTAAATTGAGACAAACGCTGTATCAAAGGAATACCGAAAGCCAGCGTCTTGCCCGTACCGGTCTGTGCCACACCTATCAAATCTTTTCCTTCTATAGCCACCGGAATAGCCTGCGCTTGGATCGGAGTGGGTGTTTTAAATTTTAATTTCCACAGTATCTCGAGCAATCTAGGCGCTATACCGAGACCGTAAAAACCAGGTTCTAAGGGGGTAGTCATTGCCATATATCGGCAGTGTATAGGTAATTTTAAAAAAGGTCACGTCAAGACCGGTCATCTGTTTTCTTTCATGTGTTTCAAATTAGCAATAAGAATAAAGCTAATAATCACCAACAAATACCAAGAAGTCACTTTGTGAAGAGAAACCATGTTCCAAGTCGTGAGCTGATACGGATATTTCCAGGCCCCGAGATAGGTCGAAATATTTTCTGCGATCCAAATGAAAAAAGCGATAAGCAAAAAAGAAACAAACAGCGGCATACGACGAATTTTTTTCGTAATCGTAAATTCAACCCATACACGCCGATAGATTATGAAAACCAGTGGTACAAGAAACCAGCGAAAATCGTAAATAAAATGGTTGGTAAAAAAATTTACATAAATCAAAATAGCCAGAAATCCTGCGGAAAAATAATTTATTGTGCCGACGAGTCGTAATTTCATTATCCGCCAGGCCTGACTTATATAACTGCCGACCGCCGCATACATGAAACCACTGTAAAGCGGTACGTTGTGAATTTTAAAGATTCCGGCTTCCGGATACATCCAAGAGCCGATCCGCGGATCTGTTTTATACATTTCCAAAACCAAACCCAGGATATGAAAAAGCGCTATGGTTTTTATTTCATCTTTGGTTTCGATTTTTGTGTAATACAAAACAGCTTGAATTATCAAAGAAACGATAAAAATAAAATCATAACGAGCAATGGGGCCAAGAGGTATGAAGCGGGAACTAAAAAGAAGTACAAAAAATAGCCCTGCAAAAATACAGGCCCGAGCTTGTTTTAGACCGAAGACTAAAAATTCCACAATAAGATATTAGCATATAAAAAACACCCGGCTCAGCATCTTGGAGCTGAAAACCGGGTGGTGAGATAATGCAGTTCAAGGCAATCTAACCCACGAACCGACTAGGGTCGGGAAATGAAGGTGAACTGACTTCACCGGATCGAATAATACGCGTACCGGGCAGGATATTGGTTCTGGGAGGCAGAAGCACTCCGGGCACAAACACTGACCCGCCGCCAATCCGAGACTCGTCACCCGCCATAAGCCCAAGTCGAGACATGAAGGTTTCTATGGCCTTGCCATCTATCAACAAGAAGGTCACTTCCTTGTCCTCGAGTAGCTTATCTCCCATGACAGAATTCGCCTCCACGAAAACGTTTCTGCCGAGTACGCAGTGACATACTGAGGTAGAAAACTCAATTTCAGTACCACGACGGATTATGCTTCTTTTTACGCGACAATGTTGCCCGATCGTGACACCATCACCGATATAGGCAGGACCGATTATTACGGCACCTTGACGGAGCTTGACGTCTTTTCCCAAAATCACAGGACCGCGGATATACACGGTCTGGTCGCTTCTGAGTCCCTCGCCCCCTTTTACATGGACCCTTCTCTCGATGGTCAGGCCGCGTGCCGGAGAATTGAAGTCATCGTCTCGTTCGTTAAAGGTCGCGAGACCTTCAGGCCAGATCTCGGTCGGCATCTGTACGTCAGCAGATCTCCTGATACCCGCACGAGCTTGCATGAAGTCTATCATATCGGCTAATGCATCCCATGGATGTTTTTCGGGCTGTATAAACAACCTCTCGGTCTCCGTCAACTCGCCGAACATATTTGCGTTTATCGGATACATCACGCCTACCCCTTTCAAAGGTACAGTCTGTAAAAGCTAGCTTATATCCAGACGATTGTCAATCGGTATATTGATCGATCCTGCGAAAAATAGCTTAATATTAATTCGCTTTTTGAAGGTAAAAGGCTTGTGTTTTTTGAATTTCGATGTTATTCTCACGCCACGAAATAGCCACGGGGGCTTCGTTCAATGGTAGGACGCTGGTCTCCAAAACCAGCGACGTAGGTTCGATTCCTACAGCCCCTGCCACGCCGAACACTCATCAATGGATGAGTGTTTTGATATCTGGAAAAATGGTTGTTTTCGTATGGCATTCTGATATGCTATACAACAATGTATGAAGCCACAGATCATTGAATCAAATTTTGAAGAAACGGCCGCCAGGATGATTGCTCAAAAAAAGCATGCTGACTACATGAAACGGATTTTAGATGAATATCGGGTATATATTCAGTTCATGTCAGGTGCATTTTTAGAGAAGCCGAACAATCAGGTTTTTGATATTCGTGCAAACTATCGGCGGCACAAAAAACTTTGAAGAGAGATTGAAATACAAGGATCGCAGACCCTTGCCGATCTCGCCTCTTGTATAATTGAATCCATGGGATTGGTCGAGGACCATCTTCATGGTTTTTGGTTTCCGGACGAACATCATAATCGTATTTTTGGGGACTACGGGATATATCACGAAGGGTTCGAGGACGATCCCTATCCATGGTTCAAGACGAAAGATATTCCCGTTTCGCAGATTGATTGGAAGCGCTTCCCGGTCATTGGTTTTGTGTTTGATTTTGGTGACGGACATAAATTCGATATTACGTTCAAAACAATGCGAGAAAAGGAGAAGGGTGATGCGAAGTTGCATTTTCCGTATCTCGTAGATCAACGGGGTGTCGCGCCCGAACAATACCCGCCAGACGAAGACGCGTACGAAAACGATGATAAAAACATCAGCGGCTCTATGGAGGATTTTTTATACGATGATTGCGCAATTTGTCAGGTGCAAAAAGAAGCAGTCGTTAATGGAAAAACTTTGACCAGGGAAAAATTAACAAAGGCTTTCGAGAAAGCCACCGGAAAAGGAAAAGCAAAAAATTATGAACGCACTTGATTGGGTCACATCGCCAACCGGATCGAATCCACCAAACGACCTCTATTGCATCACGCGCGACGTTGGTCAGACGAGAATCGAAAAGCTGGTCGCAGAATTAATTCGCCAAGGTTGGAACGCCGGAGAAGCCGGCTTGCTTGCCGCTATCATCGGCGAGATCGTTGGCAACTGTTTTGACCATAATCTTGGAAAATGGCGAGACCTCCCGGGTTGCCGGCTTGAAACGTCGGTAAACGGCGATGTCTTTCGAGGAGTCGTCGCTGATCGCGGACAAGGTGTTCTTGCAACTTTAAAACAAGTACTGCCAGAGCTTCAAGATGACGAGCAAGCCCTTCTCGTCGCCTTTACCAAGAACGTCACAGGTCGAGCCCCAGAGTAGCGTGGTAACGGTTTGAAGTTCGTCCTACGATCACTGAATCAACTGAGGGTAGAGGCTTTTCAGTATCAGTCCGGTACGGCTAAGCTCGCTTTCACCGGCCATGTGGACGTCATTAACATTTCTCGGTATATTAGCGATATAGAGACCAGTGTGGGAGGAATGTATCTTGAACTAACCGTCCGAAAATCATTATGAGAATTGATGTCAGCAAATTTGGAAAAACTCTGATCTCGCGTCCGGCCGGTCGTGACGCCTTTTTGAGCGCTCGAGCATACAATATTCCGAAAGACGGTTCAGAAACCATTGAGTTGGATTTTTCGAATGTTCAGGTCCTTACACCATCTTGGGCGGATGAATTTATCCGTGGCCTAAAAGATGAATTCGGTGCTTCCCGCATTCAAACCATCGAAGGCGATAACTTAAGTGTAAAAACGACATTCGAGACATTGAGAGTAGCGGTGTAATTCTCTAACGAAATTTGGCCATGTACAACGCCGGTTCCGCTATTACCAGCGTCCGAACGTCTTCCACGAGCCCCTGCCAGAAAAATATTCGCTCAAATAAGGAGTAGAAATTTTGCGACCCCTCCAGTATCATCCTCGTGTAAAAAAGATCTCCAACCGCGGATTCAAAACCTAACCACTGTGTTTATGATAAAAATTACATACTTTGTTCACGGCACTACGACTGATAATGAGAAAGAAATTTCCTCGGGTTGGTCAGACGCAGGGCTTTCTGAGCTGGGAATAAAATAATCGATCGATTTGAAAGAGAAGACGAAAGACATGAAATTTGATGTTGTCTTCTGTTCTGATCTCCAACGCGCTCATACATCAGCGAAGCTAGCATGGGACGGGATATATCAAATCATTACCGATGCCCGGCTACGCGAGTGCAACTATGATAAATTGAACGCCGCTCCATCTGCTATCGTTGAGCCGATGCAGGAGGAAGAATGTATCACAAATAGATTTCCGGAGGGCGAGAGTTATGAAGATGTGAAAGCGCGTGTTGCTGATTTCCTCGAATTTCTTAAAAAAGACTACGACGGTAAGCACGTAGCGATCGTGGCTCATAAAGCACCCCAGTTGGCTCTCGATGTACTCCTGAAAGGCAAAGATTGGAAGCAGGCTCTCGCCGAAGACTGGCGGAAAACAAAAGCATGGAGACCGGGTTGGGAGTATGAATTAAAATAAAACCTATTTTTATTCATTTCCGCACCTGTGTTTTTCACTCAGCTACGACCAGGGTTCTAACGTCCGATACTAGCCCCTGCCACGTCGTTCGCGAACGACGTGGCCTGCCACCATCAAAGGATCGGCTTCCTGCTTATCACGAGAGGTTGTAAGGCGACGGAGTTGGCTTTCGACGCAAAAACATCTCCAGAGATTGGAGGTGTTTTTGATTGGTCTCGGTTTCAGTTCTACTAACCAAACCTGCCACCAGATGAATAAAGGCGAAAATAATTCTTTTATCGAGTACTTTTACGGATTATTGGGACCTGACACCGGGAGCCGATTCCCTGCCACAAAATTACCGCGCAAAAATGCGATTTTTCGGTGGGATTGCGTAGCTTGATTCGCGGATTAATGCTTGACAGAGTGGGCAGATGCGTATAATTAAAAGACAGGAATTAGCATTCGTATCTTAAAAACCAAAGACGTGCGTTCATAAAAAAGGCGGCACAATGAAATATCTGAACATCCTAGCGGTGCTACTCTGTCTTACGCTCCTGCAGTGCGGCGTCGCTTCCAAGACGCCGTTCGTGCCAGAGGATAATCCGGTCAGGTTCGACGCGGCGATCGGCGATTGGGAATTCGAGGTCTCTCATGATCCCGATAAAAAAATCGGCTTCAAAGAGTACCTCGATCAACACCGCGATGAGCATAGCAAGCCAACGCTTGTTTCCATCCATCACGTTGACGGCTTCGACTATCAGTTCGACATTTGCGAGAAGGGATGCGACAATTTTTCTCTGCATTTCATCAAGCTCGGCGAAACAATGTACGCGTCATTCCGCGCCATGCCTAATGGCACGCCCAACACCAACTTCGGAAAGTTTTACGCGCCCGATCTTTACGGCGTAGCTAAAATCGAGACGACCTGTGCCTGCGTGATCAGGTTTCGGACGATCGGCAAGCGCGGCGTAAAGCCCCCGACGATCAAGCTACTTATAACGGAAGAAACCATACCCCAGGACGTGACACGATATTTCACGGCCGTACCCGAACAACTGCTTGCAGAAACAGAACGACTGAACTACTGGGAAGATACGTACTACTTATCAAACAAGGACAAGGGTGCGTGCGCTCCAATCTTCGGCATTGCTCCCGGCGTATTCTTTTTACCCGGTGCAAGCATCGGCTCCGGTTGGAATATGGACGATGAGCGCGGCCTGGCGTTTGGCGCAGAGATTTCTGCCACGTACTTTTTTGGCGGATTTGCCGGATTCGGCCCCTGGACCGGCGGTTACCTGAATATGTTGTACGATACAGGAACCGAGAGCACACGAAGCAGTGTCGGCCCCGAAATCGGATGGGGACCGGTAGGCATGGACGGCGGATACGTTCTCGACTTAGCCGGCGGCACGGCTCGCCACGGCGTTCAAATCCGAGGAGTCTTTTCACTCTCGATCATCCAAGGATTTGTTCGCTTCGGTTATATCCAGGAATACGGGCCTGATATCGCTGGCGGTATGCTTTTCAAGTATCCACTCCGTCTAACTAATGATAGAGAGTGATCGTTTGCCCGCATCGTCTTCGGATGGTGCGGGCTTTTTTATTAATTTGACTCGCTTTATTCTTTATGATTCTCTGATTATAGATCCGTTCAACAAAGAGGTACGCATGAGTCACCGATCTATCCGCACTTTTTTCAAAATACCGGCGTACGCCGCGCTCACTGCGGTCTCTCCGGCTGTGGCTATCATCGGTCTGCCGGTCACCCTGCCGCTCTTTTGCATCGGCGTTGTAAACTGTAAACGCATGGTCGACTACTACGACCAAGATCAAGCGTCAGAAGAAGAAGAGGAATCCGGCTTGAGCTATATCTTTGCCGCATCCGCTATCTGCGCGTGCATCCTGGCTCCGTTCATGCCGATCATCAGTTCGCACCAACTGCTCACCGAAGCCGTTAACGACTTTCGTGCGCCACGCAAGCCGGCGCGTATAACCCTTCCGGTGTCGCCATGAGGTACTTCAACTTGTTCATGGCCGTGATCTTAGCGCCTCTCGCGCTTGCAACTAGTTTGATCGGCGGTGCGCTCGCGCTTGCACTCCTGATCATCCTCTTGCCATTCATGGCCATAAACTACTTTGTCCATGAACGTTGCCTGCACCGTCTGGATGAGGAAGAATATGAGGACGAGATGCTCTCGGAAGAGTTCGGCGAACGGATGGATTTGGTCGGAGCCTTTCTTCGGATCATACCGCTTCTCCCGCTCTTTCCGGCATTCGACTTAGTACATGAATGCTCGAGATTCCTAGAAGCTGCGCGACGAGAGAGTACGCCGAGCACTCCAGCAAAATCACCGTGAATTGGAACTGTTCTCCATCTGGAAAATTTCGTGCGGGACTCGTAAGTGTCCCGCATTTTTTATTTCAATTCATGAAGCGGTGGAAGCGGTGTCAGGTCCACCAATCAGACCTGACACCAAATGAAAAAAGACGAAAATAATTCTTTTATCAAGATTTTTTACGGATTATCGGGACCTGACACCAATTGCCAGAAAATGGTGATAACAGAATTAAAAGCATTCGCTGATATTTGCTATCAAGACCTAATACAATTTTCCTCCCTACCTGCCAAAGTCTTTTATAAGCAGTCTAATTTTGATATTATATTAAAAATAACTTTTATCTTTTCTCATTTATGCAACCAAGACATCTAGTTTTTTCTTTGTTGGTTTTAGTATCACTTACACTTCTCGGTGCCGGATGCGGTTCGAAGACTCCGGCTGCCACGCCGGAATCCACGCCAGCCGCGACCGGAACGGAGAAAGCGACTTCAGATATTTGCAGCAATCCTTATTATCCGTTCAAGCCGGGATTGGCCATTACCTACGGCGTCACATCTGGAGCTAAGACCGAGGGAAACTCCGACTACACGGTACGAACCTTGAGCGTATCCGGCACCACGGCGAAAATCCGCGTAGAGATGGCTGATGGCGGTACCGCCGACATGGAAGCTGACTGCGCTGACGGCTCCGTTGCATTGAATGGATCATCCGGCATGAATGCCGCGGCAGAAGGAATGAAGTTCGAAACGACCGTCCTATACTCAAATGGCACAGATATGCCGGCGAACGTAACGGCAGGTACGACCTGGAACAAGACGGAGACGATACGAATGGATATAACTGACGGCACGGCAGACATGGGTCCCATCACCGTGACCACGGCGGAACAGAGTAAGATGATAAACAATGAATCGGTTACGGTTCCGGCAGGCACTTATCAAGCGATTAAAATCGAGCTGACACGCAACACGACGTCCACAGCCCAGTTGGCGGGCGGAAAATCCATGAATTTACCGCCATCAACTTCGAAATCCACTGAATGGTGGGTCAAAGACATTGGCATGGTAAAATCCGTAACGCAGGATGAAAACGGCCTTTCAACGACCGAGGCAAAGTCGATCAGCGGAAATTAATTTCGCTATCTTTTTTATGTTGAGGCGCATAAAACCAGGAAGGGCGATCAGGATATTTATCATTCCAATATTTATATTAATCGCCGTTTTCGTCATTCCGATATTTGATTTACAATTCGACATCCCGAATATACTTACCGTCATCACCTTTCTCTTTACAATCGTCATTGGTTTTTTTATCGCTACGGCAACGACGAATTATCTTAGTTTGCAGTCTGTCATAGTTCAAGAGGATGCCGCTTTGATAGATGCCTTCAATGTCGGTTGTTTCGTTCAACCGTCAAAGCGAAAAAAATTAGCGGAAGCGATCGATCGGTACTTGATCGCCTGTCTGGAGTTCGATTTTTCCGATTATGTCATGGGTACACAAAATGAATTTCAACAACTCACAAACATCATCCATTCAATAATGCCTGCAAATGATACTGTTTCATCAGTTATTTAAAATTTGTATAATGATTTGAATGTTATGATTTAGACGCGGCAGACGGCCTTACTGGTATCGCGCCGAGTAGTCAAATCGATCCATTGGTTTATTCTGATTCTGATGACTCTCGTCATATTCGTATTGCTTTTTGCGCTACGGGATCAGCATATATTGTCGAACTTGTTGATCGGCGCTTTAGTGATCGTCACCTACCTGCTTCTGGTTTTATTGTTCGAGATAGACTCCAATGTTTTTCTAGAGGACGTCAATTCATTCATCGACATCGAAACGGTTTTCCAGACTATCGGCCAATCCGCTTATTATCCGGATCATGCTTTCCGAAATTATCACTTCAAACCGCGACACAAAGAGTATAGAGTCGGTTATCATGACTCTCGGGGAAAATTGAAGATAAAACTCATGCATTGAGTTCTGATGTAATTCACGATCCCCTGTCGAATCTTCTCGACTAAATATCCGGATAAACAAACTTGACTTTAGATAATGAAAAAGCGGTAGCAGGAATTGATTTTTGTATTTGTGTTTATCCGTTATTAACGTTAGCATGACTTTATGCAGATAAAATTCCTAAAAAGTGTCACCAAGATAGAAGATATTCCGATGAGCGAAAAACCGCAGGTTGCTTTTGTCGGTCGTTCCAATGTCGGAAAATCTTCGCTCATAAACCATCTCACGGGTCAAAAAGATCTGGCTCATGTGAGCGCCAAACCAGGCCGAACACAAACTATAAATTTCTTTGATGTGGACGGTCAGTATTTTTTAGTCGATCTGCCGGGCTATGGCTATGCCAAAGCCTCAAAAGAACAACGTCAGGAGTATTTCGACATGCTGAATGATTATCTCGGATTGGTGAGTCAATTAAATTTAGTCTTTCTTATTGTCGACGCACGTCACGGTCCCACGGATTCGGATCGTGATATGTTGAACTATTTAAAATCCACTGACACGCCCTGCACCTTGATCCTGAACAAAGTCGACAAACTATCAAACTCTGAAATCGCTAACCTGATAAGTACGCTCCATGCCGCTTATCCCGGAATTGAGCTGATCGCTCATTCCGCTGTCAGCAAAAAAGGTCGTGGTGAAATTTTAGACGCAATCGAAAAAAAGATAAGAAAGATATAGCTGAACATGAAAAACTGGTACGTTTACATAGTCCGATGCCGCGATGGTACGCTCTATACCGGAATCTCAATTGACGTTGAAAAAAGGATAGATAAACATAATTCCGGTCTCGGCGCAAAATATACACACTCCCGATGTCCGGTAAAACTGGTAATGACCGAAAAATGTAAATCCGAAAACGAAGCGCGAAAAAGAGAAGCGGAGATCAAGGGCTGGACTCGCATCGAAAAAGATAATTTTATTAATCTTGTTAAAAAACCAAAATATGAATCTCGGCCTTGAGCGCGGCAAAGTACAATTAGCCCCCTATGATCCGGAATGGGCTACTTATTTTAATACGGAAGCTGATCAGATCAAGACGCTACTAGGAAAAAAATTACTGGGAATCGAGCATATCGGTTCGACGTCCATTCCGGGCATGGATGCAAAGCCTATTCTCGATCTCATGGTCGCCGTAAACTCAATTGATGATTATGCGGAGTATATCGAGCAGCTGCAAAAGCTCGGCTATTCTTTTCGGCAGGATAACCGCAACGAACAAGAGCACATCCTGTTCGTGAAAGGTCCGGAAGAAAAACGAACCCATTATTTAAAACTTACAACACCGGATTCTAATTTCTGGCGGGAGCATGTTCTTTTTAGGGATTACCTAATCCATCATCCCAATCGTGCAGAAGAATATCGACTGCTCAAACATGATCTGCTTAAAAAATTCGCTGATGAACGTTCCAGATATACAGAAGATAAGGCCGATTTCATAAAAGAAACAATCAAGCTAGCGGAACAGGAGAACTGATTTCTTCCATTGGATTCATTACCGATCTTGCCGCCGAGTCATTTTTCTGCTTAAATAAAGTACTTTTATATGGACCATGGCAATGTCATAATTCGTTTCAGCGATGTTACATTCGGCTACGATGAAAACCATTTAACGCTTGATGAAGCGTGTTTTTCGGTGCGCGAAAACGCAAAGTTCACGCTCATGGGGCAAAACGGAGCCGGCAAAAGTACGATTTTTAAACTTATCACGGGTGAACTTAAACCACTCGAAGGTGGCGTCCATATAAAAAAAGACGCGACCATTGCCACCGCGCTTCAGGTTATTCCACGCGAACGCTTAGACGAGACGGTACGCGAATACTTTACTCGTGCTTTTACGGAAAAACTTTACGATCTCGACCGACGCATTACCGATGTATTGGATATTGTTAACTTGACCGCGCCATTCGAAAAAAAAATAAAAGATTTTTCAGGCGGACAGCAGGCCCGCCTCTTGCTCGCCTATGCGCTTATACAGAATCCGGACATTCTATTATTGGATGAGCCGACGAATAATCTGGATAAGGAGGGCATCGAACATCTTACGGGATTTTTAATGATGTATCCCAAAACCGTTTTGGTAATTTCCCATGATGCAGATTTTTTAAACGCTTTTACCGAAGGCGTCTTGCATTTGGATATCTATACTCACAAAGTCGAACAATATGTCGGCAATTACCTGAATGTGGTAGAAGAAATTGCGGCGCGACGTGAACGTGAACGTATGCAAAACGCTCGTCTTTTAAAAGACATACAGGACAGAAAAGACAAGGTGAATTTTTTTGCCAATAAAGGAGGAAAGATGCGCCGGCTGGCCAGCAAGTTGCGCGATCAGATCGAAGTAGCTGAAGAGGAAATGGTTGACGTTCGGCCCGATGATAAAGCCATCCGCGAATTCATCATCCCCGCTCAGGAATTCGACCAGCCGATCGCGACAATCAATTCTATAAAAATTATCAAGAACCACGAACCGCATACAGCAAAAGTAGAAATTATTCTCCGCCGAGGACAGCGCATTTTGGTAGCCGGGCCGAACGGTATCGGAAAAAGTACTTTCTTACGCACGCTTGCTTCCAATAAAAATGAAAATGCCGTTATTACCAACGGTGTGCGCGTCGGCTATTATCGGCAGGATTTCTCTGACCTGGATTTCGACAAGACCGCTTACGATACGCTTTTAGAAGTCATGGAAGCGCCTTTAAACGAAAAGTTGCGCGCCGTGGCTTCGCAGTTTTTACTTAATTCTAAACTTCTTAAAAACAAGGTCGGTTCGCTTTCAGAAGGGCAAAAAGGCTTGCTCTGTTTTGCGCGTTTTGTGTTACAAAAACCCGTGCTTCTCATACTGGATGAACCCACGAATCATATCAATTTCCGCCATATCCCGATCATTGCCAAAGCTCTGGAAGATTATGAGGGCGCCATGATTTTAGTGAGCCACGTACCAGAATTCGTGAATCAGATACACTTTGACGAAACGCTGGATCTTGGAATGCTAAAAACCGAATAAACGACGACCATGACTTTCCAGGACCCGACAGAAAAATAAATCGACCTAAAAGTGAAAATCCTGCTATTATATTCACATGAAAAATCGGATTTTCTTATCAATTTTAAACGTCCTGTTTCTTTGCGTAGTAATCCTGGCCGTCAGTTCGTATTTCATTTATCACCCAAGTTACCTCGGAATCGTGATTATCAGCTTAGGTTTGTTGTGTCTTGTTACACTTTATCCATTTAAAATCCCTATTAACACGATTTGGCCGGATGTTGTTTTCGGAATTATAGATAATGGAATACTGGCAATTATGGCGATTTTTGGTGGCGAAATCGGAGGTGTAATTGGCGCGGTAATAGGCGGAGTCATGGGTAATGCTGTTACAGACGGCGTAGCAGGGATTTTCGAAGGGTTGATGGCCGAAAAATCTAAAGTCGGAAAAAATGGAGATTCGCGTACCATGCTCGGCTCAGCTGTCGGAAAAATGTCCGGATGTTTGTTTAGCGCCGGAGTTGTTTTGATATTCGCAAATTTTTTCAAAATTTAAAATACTTATGCTGAATGCTATTAATCGGATCTTCTGTTTAGACAAGCACCATCATCCCATAGATAAAATAGCAAAAATCAATGCTCTGCTTTCCGGCATCGCCCTCTATCCCCAACTCTTCAAAATCATTTTTACAGCTGATGTCACCGGATTTTCATTACTTACTTATATTTTGATTGCCTTAAACAGTCTGGTGTGGATCTTCTACGCTGTGCATCGAAAACTTGTGCCGCTATTGATTTCGTCCGTTTTAAATCTTTTGGCGGCCTTTGGTATTTCAATATTTATAGTTATTAAATAGTAATCCCATGGCTAGTTTTAAAACTCATTTTTCTTTCGGCTTAGCTCTGGGGATCGTGAGTGTATTTAGCATAATAAGCCTGGCACTCCTGCCGATAGAATTGAATTATTTTATTTTTATATTTCTCTCTGCCGTGATTGGCGCGGTCATGCCGGATCTGGACAGCGATACAAGCGTGCCATTTCACATCGCTTTTGGTTCGTTTGCTTTATTGGCCGGGGCGTTAACTTGTTTTTATATGATGAAAGCCGTGCCCGGTGATTATCTGATGAACGGCGCATATACTCTTGGCGCCATATTTACGGTTTGGATCGTCATCGGATCGATATTTAAAAAATTCACGGTGCATCGTGGCATGGCACATTCGATTCCGGCCGCGGTCCTGGCCGGGCTAGCCGTCTTTACAGTTGCCGCACGAACTGATTTCGACCAATGGAGCTCCTTTCTTTTAGGTTTTTCATTTTTCCTGGGTTACATGATCCATCTTATTCTGGACGAAATCTGGGCGGCTGTAAATTTTCACGGCACTCCTTTTGTTCCTAACAAAACTCTGGGTAGCGCCCTAAAATTTTTTTCCAAAAGCTCACCGGTAAATGTTTTTGTATATTTAGCAATCATGTTTCTTTTAATGGAAAACGGCCAAATTCTGTACGGGTTTACCATTAAACTTTTACAGCTCATATAAGATCTTTATGCAGGCGTCCTCAAGAACTTTAAAAGAGGCTCTCTCCGAACTTCATTCTTTACAAGACAAAAACAAGGCAAAAATTTTGCAGCGCTTTTTTAAAACCGGACACGGGGAATACGGGGAAGGTGACGTTTTTTTAGGTATTCCGGTTCCGCAAATCCGCGCTTTGGTAAAAACACATAATCACTCGCTGAATCTGCAGGATGCATTCACTGCTCTGCACTCCCCTTTTCACGAGCAGAGAATGTTCGCATTGCTCGTGGCTGTGGAACTAATGAAACGCGCAAACCAAAAAGAACGTCGAGCTATTCTTGACGCTTATCTTAAAAATACTTTTTGGATTAACAATTGGGATCTCGTTGATTTAACAGCCGACAGAATCGTCGGGCCGTTTATTAAAGATGACAAAAAAATCCTTAACCGTTTGGTAAAGTCGAATTTACTTTGGGATCGTCGAATCGCCATGCTTTCATGCTTTCATTGGATAAAACAGGGAGAGCCTGAACCGGCTTTGAAGGTTGCAGAAAAATTGCTTTACGATAAACATGACCTGATGCATAAAGCCGTAGGCTGGATGTTGCGCGAGATCGGCAAAAGATGCTCAACCGAAAGCGAACTTAAATTCCTAAACAAGCATGCACACGAAATGCCGCGAACAATGTTGCGTTATGCGATCGAACATTTTGCTGAAAAAACCAGGAAAAGCTATCTGACTATTAAGAGATCTAAGACTTCTTGTAACCGGAAAAGGCCTGCAAAGTCTCGATAGGAATGGCGAAAATCACGGTGTTTGATTGGTCCGAAGAAATATCGTTAATGGAATTCAAAGTCCTTAAATGGAGCGCGCCGTCTGAGGCTGAAAGGATTTTAGCCGCTTTTGCTAAATTCTCTGATGCAATGACTTCACCCTCGGAATTGATGATCACGGCACGACGCTCGCGTTCAGCTTCAGCTTGTTTAGCGATAGTCCGGATCATATCCGGCGGAAGATTGATATCTTTAAGTTCCGCAGCCGTCACCTCGACTCCCCAGTCGAGCGTAGCCTCATCCACGAGTTTTTCAATTTTTTCTGAGATGACAGTGCGTTGGCTTAAAAGTTCATCGAGCGTAACTTCGCCGACGATGTTGCGCATAGTGGTCTGCGCTAATTGCAAAACGGCGTAATTCACATTCTCGACTTCGAGCACGGCTTTGCCGGCATCAATAATCTTATAATAAATTACCGCGTTTATCTTAGCCGAAACATTATCCTTGGTTATCGCGTCCTGCGAAGGTACATCTACGGCTTTAAGCCTCAGATCTACTTTGCGCATTGACTGAAAAATCGGCAAAACGATTCTCCAGCCCGGATTAACCAAGCCGGTAAACCGCCCCATGGTGAATTTTACGCCTCTTTCGTACTGATTAACCTGCCGTAAGCTGATTAAAAGTATGAAAAAGACGATAATAAATATACTTATATACATAGTGATAGTATTAAACATGATGAACTGAATTTAGACAACATATCTTTATTTTTTAAAAAAAACTTACTAGACTGATATATAAAACAAAAAATTCAAGCGTCGATAACTCATTTATTTTTAGTCTTATTCCCTCGTCCACCAAATAATTTATTTGTATCAAATATTGAAACATCGGCAGACCTCATTAATGTTTCCGGAGGCTTCTTCTGCTCTTTTTTCCTTATTACGGGCGCAACCAAAGAGGCTGGCTCGCTGGTAAGAATATTGATCGCCTGCATCATAGCTTCATCGAATACAGCGGCTTTGCTCAAATTATACAATAAATCAAGATCATGATTCTCTTTCTCTCCACCGATGCAGGATTTAAGTTTCGCCTGACGACGAGCGCGTCCGTATGAGGCATCAAGCTCATCCTGGATGATGTCAATTGCCTTATTCCTGCCCATTACTGCCAGCGCACGTTCAGCCAGAGCGGCTCCAAATTTTTCCGCTTGAGTTCTTTCTCTTTCTTGTTTAAATTCCGCTTTCTGGTTACGCTCATCCAGCATCGGTTCTTGAACAGGAAAGGATTTTTGAGCTTGAATTTTGATCGGCAAAGCCTCAAGAGCCGCTCTTGCTTCAATGAGCAGCGCCTCGATTTTTGCATTCCAGGTATTATAATCATCCGCTTTCCATTTTGACGGAGTCAGATCCGTTCGAATGACTTGTCGAACCCGCGACAGGAGATCGCCGGACAATCTTTGAAAACGCTCATGAGACTGCAACCCCGAAACAGCGTTCTTCAATTCTTCAGCTTTTGATCGTAGTGTAGCTTTGCGTTCTAAATACGCCTCTCTTGCCGTTCGAGCTTGGATGATCGTCTGCTCAAACCGTTCGACGGCTTGCTGAATATCCTGCAAAGCGGACGATACGGCTAAAAAATTCTTCGCTTTCGCATCCTTGCTCGCTTGCTTAAGAAGTTTCCGGGCAGTATCTTCGCTCTCGCCTTTATCAGAAAATCGATCCAATCCTTCATCCTTCATGATCTTTTTTGCTTCTTCGTACCTCTTTGCATAGCCAGGCAAAAAAACAAGCTTTTCTTCTGCTTTCGCCGGATCTGTTCTCTCCAAGCCGAGCATGGCTGCAAGCCGAGCATCTTCTACGCGAGTATTTAGTTCATTCAACAGCTTCTCAAGGTTTTTTCGAGCCGCGTCTTCGGCCGGATTGGAAGCCTGCTCGTCAAAATCGCCGTAAATCGCCGGGTCAGGAACGCCGGGATATTTAAGATTCACTCTCTCCAACTCAACCTTCAATTTTTCCAAACTCCACTCCATGTACGAAGATCCCCACTCAAGATACGCTCGCGCCACCGCATCCCCCGTACGAAAAAAAGCGCCGCCAAGGGATCCGTTAGACTCCGGCAGATTAACGCGAACTCCATCGCACAACAAATACCTTTGCTCATGATCCACTTCCATGAAACTTCCGGTCCCCCATGACTCATCACCATAATTTCCCCTCACTTCTTCATTCGAAGACCAACGGTCCGTCTGCACTGTAACAGATTCCGCTAAGCCCACGATACTTATCTGCCCGGGTAAATCTTTCAAAGGAAACTCATTCGTGGCTTTAAGAGCAAGCTCAAATTTTCTTTCTGCGTTATATGCCGGAAGCTCTTTTCGCGTCGACCTGAGCTCGGCGATGATCTCCTTTCGATGCGATTCGGGCAGACCGGCTCCAACCTTAGTCAGTGATGCTGGAGCGATATAGTAGCCTTCGGATTGCTCGCCATGACCTAATTTTACGGCTATAAATTTTCCGATGTCTTTAAAATCGAGATCTCCGACAACATACAAACTCTCACCCGAATACTCTTTTTGAGCATGAATGTTTGTTGTTTCAAAAGGAATATCCGCCTCAATCAGCCGCTCAGGCGAAAGACTCGCCCTCAGATGATCGGTTCCTTTCTCCCAAACCACCGTCGCACTATTCAGGGTTGTGGTCACTGATATCGGTTTTCCCAAATCATGAACAGCTTCTTTCCAGTTAATGATTTCCATCCTGTTTAAAGAACCGCAACTGAGACCGGATGAAATTGGTGTTTCAGCTTTGAAACCGTGACTGCAAGAAAAACAATCCCATTTACGCACCAAAGGAGTGCCGGCAAGGCGTCCGACTAGCTCGCCCTTGATCCCCGGAAAAGAAACAGGGAGTCTGATTTCGGCCGCAAGACTTTTTGGCGCTGATTTAACTCTGCGTTGCAACTCCTGTAGCACCTTTGTTTCCTCGTCAAGTCCGGGTTCTTTTTTGGCTATTTCTTTCCAAAAAGGATTACCTTGTTTAGGTTTTTCGAAATTGCTCATATTTTATTTATAATACTACTCTGGCAGTTACTTGCCTATCACTGAACTTGTCCGAATGAAATAAAAAAAGGGACTAGAATCTTCTAATAAGCTATACTTACTTTATCAGCCAATTTTGGCTCTAAATATTTGTATGCTTGAACAAAAACATCATCAAAAAAAAGCTTATGTGGTCTCGGTTAATATGGGCTACGGCCATGAGCGCGCCGCTTACGGCCTCAGGGACCTGGCAGAGGAAGGAATCATTACCGCCAATGCTTATCCGGGAATACCCTTAAAAGATAAAAGGCTCTGGAGTGACAGCCGAAAATTATACGAAGCAATCTCACGGCTCAAACCCATCCCATATATCGGAGACATGATTTTTGAAATCATGGATAAAATGCAGCGTATTCCCAGTTTCTATCCGCGAAGGGACATGTCTGCTCCCAATACCCAGGTAAAACAAACCTATTACTTCATAGAAAAATTAGGCTTATGCAAGCACCTTATTGAAAAACTTTCCAAAAAACCCCTGCCTTTAATTTGCACCTTTTTCATGCCGGCGTTCGCGGCCGAGGTTTTTGATTATCCGGAAGATATTTACTTAGTGATCTGCGATGCCGATATGGCTCGAGCCTGGGTTCCAAAAGACCCTAAAAAAAGCAGGATAAAATATTTTGCGCCAAACGGACGCGTAGTAGAGCGTCTCAAACTTTACGGCATCAGACCGGAAAATATTTTTCTGACCGGCTTTCCCCTGCCAAAAGAACTTATCGGAGGTCCGGAAGGTGCGGTTATTAAAAAAGACCTGATAGGCAGACTCTGCAACCTGGACCCGAATGGCATATTCATGAATAAATATGTAAAAACTCTCGAAGCCGAACTGGGCCCAGGTACATGTCCCATGCGCAAAAATCATCCATTGACGTTGACTTTTTCGATCGGCGGAGCAGGCGCGCAAAGAAACCTGGGTATGCAATTACTGGAGAGTCTTCGTTTAAAACTCAAACGCGAAGATATAGCATTACGACTTGTCGCCGGAACAAAAAAAGACGTGGCTGAAAATTTTACTCAAGCTGTCAAAGACATGGGTCTGAAAAAATTATTAGGTGAGAGCGTTTTTGTGGATTATTACCACGACAGACCTTCATATTTTATAGAATTCAGCAAAACCATTCGCAAAACCGACATTCTTTGGACAAAACCCAGCGAAATGTCTTTTTATTGCGGAGTCGGATTACCGGTAATCATGGCGCCGTCCATCGGCTCACAGGAAGTCTTTAACCGATCCTGGTTAAAGATGGTTGGTGCGGGAGTCACGCAAAACGATCCTCGTTACACTAACGAATGGTTGTTTGACTGGATAAATAGCGGAGGCTTAGCTCGCATGGCCTGGAATGGATATATCGAAGCACCTACACACGGCTCTTACCGCATCGAAAGTATTATCACTAAAGAAAAAATCGAATTACATAAAATTCCCATGATTATATGAGGACGGCGAGTAGGTTCACGGTGATTTTTTTCACTTTGTCGTTTTTCGGCCTCGGCTGCATGCCGAATATTAAACAAGTACAACAGACCGGCGTTCAAAATTTACCGAAAACGCAAACGAATACGGTCGCTTCTGAATCAGGTTTCGGAAAATTACCAAAATTAAACATATCTCAACCCGTGGCGGACGGTTCATTGCAAACCATCGCTTCGCAAGAAAATAAAAGCTTAGCTGTCTCAACTTCTTATCAGTCTGGCACGGCAACCGCCATGCCGGGAGGTATGACCGGATCTTCACCCGGAATAATGATGCCCTCGCCCCCCATAAATCGTTTACCGTCTACCGTCGAATACCAAATAGATGCCCAACTTCCTGCCTGGCAAACACAAGACGATGTTCTAAAGATTGAAAAAAAGCTACCTGATGCTACCACGGCTTCTTCTTTTGCGCGCCTTTCAAGCTTACCGGGCAAAGCCATGGCCAATAACTCAACTTTGATTTCTTTAAATTTCCAATGGCGAGATGCTAATACTTTAATCTGGTCGTTTGAAGCCGCTTCGCGCCAACTGAGTTTTTGGCAGGAAGCGAGTTATTACCAGCCCATGCCTTTGATATATATCGATACAGACGCAACCCAGAAAATAAATTACGATAAAAATGAAATACTGTCAGTAGCCGATGCTTTTCTGGATGCTCATGGATTTACTTCTTTAAAAATGCTGGGAGGAAAAATCCAGCAAGAAAACGGTGACGAATCCACCATGTCGTCAGACTATCGTTGTTCCATGACGGAAACAAATACACCGCACGGAACATCGTCGATTGATTATCCGCAGGAACGTTGTTACATGCAACCTCAAACGCTAACTGCGGTTTACGGTGGGATGCAAGAAGGTCGGCCGGTCATTGATTTTAGCGGACATCTTTCAAATAATGCTTATATCAATGTAAATATTCAAGACAAAAAAATAACCAGTGGAAACATCCAACTCGATCAGGATACGATTCGATCGGCTTATCCAATGATAGATTACGAAACGGCAAAAATGAGACTTTCCGCCGGAGGGCTCAACCCTGTTTATGCCTGGGGAACGGAAAACGTTAATATCAAAGTTAATATTACTAGTATTTCACTGGCCTGGCTTAAATATGATTCCTGGTCGAACAACGAAAATACGACTTATCTCATCCCAGCGCTACTGGCAATAGGAACTGTGCAAAGAGGGAAAGATGCTCAAACTGAAAAATATTCCACGACATTACCCCTGGTTGACGACGATGCCTTCGAAGAAATCTATTCAGAGTCGGAACCCGTGCCTCTACCTGCGGTAAATGTATCTCCTTCGATTCCAATTCCGGAACTGGAAATAAATAAAATACAATGATCTCGTTTCCGCAGGGACTGATATTGGGATTGGTTCAGGGTCTTACTGAATTTTTGCCCGTATCTTCATCCGGACATCTGATTCTGACGAGAGAACTACTAAAGATAGACCCGGCCGGAGGTTTGGCCTTTGATGCAGTTCTTCAGCTAGGCACGATATTAGCGGTCGGTATTTATTTTTTTAAAGACTTCATCAGTATCCTGAAAAATAAAAAATACCTGATAGCGATAATGGTCGGAACACTCCCCGCCTTGGCGCTGGGTATATTACTCGAGAAAACAATGGAAACACTGTTTCGTAATTCTTTATTGGTGGCTTTAGCGCTTGTCGCAGGTAGTGGTTTGTTTTTTGCCGCGGAACGTGTAGCGAAACAAAAAACTGAAAACGTAAATATCAAACAAGCCTGGTGGATCGGCTGTTTTCAGGCGCTCGCGCTTATTCCAGGAGTTTCCCGTTCCGGCGCGACTATTTCGGGCGCTCTTTTTTTGGGAATAAAACGCGAAAACGCGGCGCGTTTCAGTTTTATTTTATCCATGCCCATTATCGCCGGATCGGGTCTGAAAAAATTATTAGATATCGCCTCTGCCGGTACAGGCGACTTCAACTATGCGGCCCTCGTGGCGGGTTTTTTAACCTCATTTGTCGTAGGAATTTTCTGTATCCACTGGCTTTTACAATTCCTGAAAAAACACTCGCTTTTACCTTTTGCCGTCTATCGACTTTTACTGGCCGCTGTAATAATACTGATCAGATTTTAAAAATCGATTTCAACCCGCCAGATCAACCAGCCTGCGTAAAATAATCTGCGCATGTTGCAGATTCGCTCTGACTGACTCCGGATCACGATTTAGCGACGTTTCTAAAAGACCTCTGACAAGAAAAAAGTTTTTTGCCAATACATCCGTTTTCTTTTTTCGCGTTCCTTCCGCCGGCTGGGTTTCCAGCCAATCAAAAACTGATTCCAACAAAATCTCTTTTATTTGAAGCCGATAATCCTCGATTTTTTTCGCCTCATTGTTTTTACCTTTTCTCCGTAAATTACCCGATGCGAATCCAAGAGGTCTTCCGATGCGATCCGCAACCTCTGCCCAGATGTCCGCTGCATCCTCTGACGTTATTCTTTGTCGATTTTGTAAACATATGTTCCTGATTCTATCCGCATCGTCATAAGAACTCTTAAGAGTTTGCAAATTCGCGAATTCCCTGTCGCTTTTTATCGCTAATCTGCTTAATTTTCCTGGACCCTGCGGATTATCAGAAACAACTTCTCTTAATTTATCACGCTCCGCTTCGAGTTCACGCATCTGATTTTTAGATCCTCTTTTTCCGCTTAATGATTTAATGGCTTCTTCCAATTTTACCAATTTATTTTTTGTTTCGGTGTATTCTTTTCTTGTTTTTACGTATTCCGCTTTTGCCTCGTCCTGCCGTTTTGCGAGATATTCAAGATCAAAAAAAGGCGGTTTCTGCTCTTTGTAAAACAAATCTATTTCTTTGACCGTTTCGTACCGCAAAGCTCCGGGATCTTCACCGCGCCTTAATCTTTCGTACCACTGTTCGGAAAAATTCAAATGACGATCCAGAGCTATTGCTATGTTTGATCCAAAAAGTATCTTAAAAGTTTCTTTGTCGTATTGCGTCATTAAAGAATCACGCTCTGCATCCGGGTAAACTTCTTCTCGCTCTTCCTCTTTGATCGCAATTTTAATCCTTGGCGGCAAGGCGCGAACTGCACGCTCAAGATCTTCAACGGTTTTCCACGGCGTTACTAAATCCAAATCACCCCGTTTTTCAGGATGAACGCTTGATCCGCTTTCTTTCTTCGACTCCTGATCGAAGGGATTAGACGACAGGATTAACTCAGCCATAGTTCTAATATTGAATAATATAGGCCGAGCAAGCTCTTTGCAAAAATACACACGCCTAACCCGCGTCAGTCCAACTCTCTAACAATCACCCATAACCAAAAAGAGGCGTTAGCCTCTTTCGGTCGCGACGTTTAACGTCACATTTCTCTCAAGTTGGTATCGCGTTCAACGCGATGGTAGCGCCTACGGGAGTCGAACCCGTCTTACATGGATGAGAACCATGTGTCCTAGCCGATAGACGAAGGCGCCGTGGATTTGTAATTGTGCGCAGAGAATACGTAAAATTCGTTATTCTGTCAAAATTTACAAGCCGTCCGGTAGACCCATGGTTCCGCCGAGTTCTCTTCCTGTCATCCTGAGCCTGTCGAAGGACCTTTTTCCCTCCCCGATCCTCTTTCTGTCATCCTGAGTTCATCTTTCCGTCGTCCCGAGCTTGTCAATCTGTCCCGACAGTAGCGTCAGGGAGAATCTTGTTGCTTGACCATCGCTTCCATAAGATCCTTCGACTCCGCTGTCGCTTCGCTCAGGACGACAGTCTTATGTCCTCCCGAACTCATTTCCTGTCATCCTGTCCTCCTTAGCCAGTCCGGCGTGTAACGAACCAGGAGTTCCGCTACCCGGTCCGGATGCGCCATCAATTCTTTTGTCACGCGCTCCATTCTGATTCCCTGCGAACCTTTAATGAGGATGACATCGCCACGCTTCATCCTCTCCTGCACGAACAACCCGGCTTCTGAACTGTTTTGATAAATGAAAATCGCTTCATCTGACATGCCGGCTTCTTTAGCCGCTCTGGCTACGACGCCCGACATACCACCGCAGAGTACAAGTAAATCAATTCCAGCTTCGGCTACAGCCCTCCCCATATCGACATGCGACTGTTCAGCTAGACTTCCAAGCTCCAGCATGTCGCCAAGCACGGCTATACGTTTAGCCGATTCATTTATTGGAAAAACCGATAGATCACGAATAGCCGACATCACCGCGAGAGGTGAGGAATTATATGAATCATCCAGAAGCCAAGTGTGTTTGATACCTTCCAAGAGCCGCATGCGTCCCGGCATGCCGCAAAAATGTTTTTCAAGTCGCGCCGCGGCTTGCGTCAAGTCTTTACCCATAGCCGCCGCACAAGCCAAGGCCGCAGCCGCGGCATACGCCTGCGGTTTGCCGGCAGTTTTTTCTAACTTAATGGTAATCGTTTCTCCGCTCATAAAAAGTTCAACCAATAAACCCGAATGCTCCGGATTATTCTCTTCTGCGATTAATTCCGTGGACACGATGCGAACCCATGCCTGATCCGAAGTCCCGAAAGAATATACATTAGCTTTAAACGATTTTGCGATCTCCAAGGCACGGTCGTCATCAGCATTAACGATGGCCGTATCGCCTTCGGTGAGCGTAGAAAAAATAAAAGCTTCTTCTTTTGCCACTTCATCAACGCCACCGAAATACTCGGTATGTTCCGGGCCTATGGCCGTTAAAACCCCGATATTCGGTTTAGCCATTTTAACGAGCCGTAGTAGGTCACCCGGCCTGTCCGTACCCATCTCTAAAACAAAAGTTTTGGCTCTAAGTTTCAAAATTCCCAGTGCCGTTAGTGCGGCCTTACCAAGTAGGACCGACCATTTGACGATTGATCTGCCCGGCATAACGCAACCAAAAACCGCCAGTGGAACACCAAGATCGTTATTGTAATTTTTATCCGACATAACCACCTTGCTCCCATCTTCCAAAGCTCCCAAAGCAATGCCGATAGCGGTTTTGGTTGATGATTTTCCAACTGAACCGGCTACACCAATAATAAAAGGATGTTCGCGACGCAAAGCTTTTGCTACGCAACGACTTAAAAACTTTTCGAACGATTTTTGGATAGACATATTTAATCAATAATTTACTAATATCTAAAAGTTAGTTCGTGAGTCTGTCTGGCTGAATTTCAAGATAAGTAAACATGAACTTGGCCATTTCACCGAAAAGTGGTGCGGCTGATGCCTCGGCCCATTGCGAATCTCGCGGCATATCAATTTTAACCAGCATCACGAATTTCGGATCATAAGCCGGTGCAAAGCCGACGAACGAACCTATGGTCGCATCGGTCTGATAGCCGACTACCCCGTCGGTTCTGGCGACTTGCGCTGTACCGGTTTTACCGGCCACCCAAAATCCCGGTACGCCTGCATTTTTACCATGTCCGTTTTCCACGGCTGAAGTAAGCATTCCCGTGATAAGCCTTGAGGTTCGTTTGGAAATCGGTTGCGCTAAAAGTTCCGGCCTGGTTTTTTCCCTGGTTCCATCTGGATTGACTATCTCGTCCACGATATAAGGTTTAAAGAGCCTGCCACCATTAGCTAGCGCCGTATAAGCGGCGAGAAGTTGAAGCGGCGTTACCGCTATACCTTGCCCGAAGGATGCCGTAGCTGCAAATACATTGCCTTTTTTCTCCAAAGAAGAAATGTTTCCTTTAACTTCCGGACTTAACTCGATCCCCGTCTTTTCACCAAAACCGAATGACTTCATGTATTTGCGAAATTGTTCCTTACCAATGAGCTGCTGCACAAAAATCGTAGCGGTGTTTAATGATTCATCCAGGGCTTGGGTCATAGTCTGCTCCCCACGAGCTCCGCTGAATGCATTCTTGATAACCCGATCATCGACTTCTTCAAATCCTTTATCTATGTAAGTAGTCTTTGGACTAATTTTGTCTAAATCTAATCCGGCGGCCATGGTAAAAGCCTTGAATACAGATCCGGGCTCATAAGCATTAAAAGTCACGGGGTTATTTAATTCCGACAAATTCTTGATTTTACCGAATTCCATGGGATCAAAATCAGGCGTTGAACACATGGCTATGATCGCACCGGTCTCCGGATCCATCATAACGATGGAACCGCCGTCTGCATTATGCCGCTCTACGGCTCGCGATATCAATTCACAGGCTTTAAATTGTATAGTGCGGTCAATGGTAAGAATAACGTCCGAGCCGTTTTTTGCTTCCTGGATTTGGGTTTGTCCGATGGCTAAGCGCCGTCCGCCGGCATCTTTTTCGGCTAATAATTTTCCAGGCGTTCCTCCAAGCAAAGAATCCAATGAGCTCTCGATACCGTATCTGCCGGAAAGTCCTCCGTGTTCATCATAGGCAACGAAACCTATAAGCTGCCCGCCGATATTTTTTTCCGGATAAAGACGAGAACTGCTCTGTAAAAATCCCACGCCGGGCAGGCTTTGTTCTTTGAGGGCTTTTACCGCTTCCGAATCCACACCTTTGGCGATGAGTTCGTAGGGATCCTCGGGATCTCTCGTTAATTTAACAACAATGTCCGCATCAGGAACTTGCAGCACCGAAGACAACGCATGCGCAACCGAAACCGGATCATCCATATCTTTCGGTGAAGCATAAACCTGCCAAGTCAATCTGTTTGTTGCGAGCGGATGCAGCGCACCATCGGCTTTGTCGCAAACAAGTATCTGTCCGCGCGTGGGTTGCAGTTTTGCCGCAAGTTCATGCTGGTCAGACGCGTAAAGCGAATAAAAACCATATTGCAAAATCTGAAGATAAAAAAGCCTAAAGATCATGATCGCAAATAATAACGCGAAAAAAATCATCAAAATTTTGAAGCGCCCTTCAGCCCGATTTGATGCTCGTCTATTTTCCCGCGCTAGAAAGCGCATAAGCTTAATATAATGACTTCTTTTTCAGCTCCTCCGAATACTTATTGAATAAATCTATCTCCGGTTTTTGGATTACCCTTTCTTCTTGAGACGGCTGCAATGTCTCGGTACCCGTGGTTACGCCGGGTCGCAAGGCGGAACTAGGCAGAGTTGTCGGTTCAATTCGTTTAGAAAGAAGATCGGTGATGTCTTTAACCGGAGCCGGAACATCTATAACCACGGATTGATTCAAGCCAAGAAAATCAATAGTCACGTTCAACTTGGCTTGCTCTTCTCCTTGTTCGTTAAACATAGGCCAATTGCCGGAGAGCCTGACGACTTGACGCGACCTCGAATCTAACACCATATTAAAATTTCCTCGCGTCAATCCTTGCGCGGCTCTGTCTATCCAGGCATATTCTTCGACAGTAGAAGTGGCCTTCCGCCAAGCGCGAATCAAGTCGATTAAAAAAGGCGCAGTCGCACTCCGGTCAAATCGAAAATTTACGCTAGCATAATCACCACCGTCATTTGTTATAGTTTCCAACGGCCCATCGACAATTAAAGCCGGTAAAGCATAGGCGAAAGCCGCCCTTACATCGTCTGATGCACCCAAACCAACGGCCGCAGGATAATTTAATTTATTAAAAAAAACGTCTCTGTCAGCCAAGATAAAAGTCTCGCCGGAAGCATCTCCCGTATATTTTTGACTTAATTCCTGGTATTCACGATTTA
>JBDRFZ010000045.1:0-21550 GCA_043818395.1 Patescibacteria group bacterium | reverse complement strand
TTTTATCTTCTGTTTTTGCGCAGTGGTTAGAGCCATATAAAAGATATGATAAGGCATTTTGTAGAAAAATGATAATTTCATTGCCGAACGCTTGACTTTTTTGTTAAAAATGCTATATTTATTCGTTCTTTGAAATGCTTTGAATTGTTGAAAATGGCGTTTTGGATCGATCCGTAGGGGCACATCGCGCCGTGCCCCTACGGTCTAAAATGCCGTTTTCAACTTACGTGATTGTCGAGGTGGATGGTCCGCTAAAGCAGTTTCGTGAAACGGCAAAAGAGGTGAAATCATCATGGTTCAGCCTTTGAACAACATACCTGCACATCTACTTGCCTCAACCTGCGCTGTCCTCTCGGAGGCCGGCTGGACAGACTGTCATGCGGCCTGGCTCCGGAAAGATAGTCGTGCCCTTCTTGTCCGCAATCTGATCGACGGGCAGATGGCTGCCGAGGCCACTGCTCTTGAAAATGAAGAGACCGTTCGATTACAGGTGGCGGATGATTCGACGGAAGGTGCTATGACGGCGTTTAAATGTCCCCATTGTCAGCTCAAATACTCGGTCAAAAACACTAAGTTACTGGCTGCGACGAATGGGGAGAAGGTCCTGCTGATGCGGTGTCGTTGCAGGCGTAACATCCGTTGCCGGCGCGTTGCGTCGTGACATGAGCCTTACGTTTATCGAGTAGTCGTCTTTATATCAACCATTCAGGTTCGTTCACCCGCTTTTTAGAAAGTCGGGGTCGAGCGAACTTGGGTGGTTTTTTTATTGTTATTTAAGTTTATCCATGCTAATTTTCGGCCATGAAATATTACTTGATCACTCTTGGTTGTCAGATGAATAAAAACGATTCGGAGAGGATTGGTGCGATTTTAGATGCATGCGGATTCGAAGAAGCTTTGGACGAAACAGGAGCTGATATTATTATTTTTAATACATGTTCCGTTCGTCAGAGCGCGGAAGAAAGGATCTATGGCAAGATGGTGGATATAAAAAAGTACCGCCTGGTGCGACCGCATCTTATCGTAGGCGTTACGGGTTGTATGCCGGGACGCGATAAGAAGCGGGAGTTTCATCGGCGCATGCCGGACGTGGATTTGTATTTTCCAACTCACGAGATGGTTAATCTGCCGCGTTGGGTTTCGGAGCTTAGACCTGAATGGAGCTTGTCCGGAAATCAGGTCGACGATTACTTGAAAGTTTATCCGCTTCGTCAGCCTTCTTCGCAAGCATATCTGACTATTCAGACTGGTTGTAATAAATTTTGTTCTTATTGTGTAGTGCCGTATGCGCGAGGTTTGGAGAGGAATCGTCCGGTCAAAGATATTCTTGATGAAGCGCGACGTCTAATCAATAGCGGAGTGATTGAGATTACGTTGCTCGGACAGACCGTGAATTCCTTTGTTGCATCCGATCCGGAGAATTTTTCTGTGCAAAATCCTTATCATGACCATTATGCGGCATTGCTTTGGGAGATGAATCAGTTATCAGGACTAGAACGATTGCACTGGACAGCGGCGCATCCCAACTCCATGAGCGACGAAGTGATTGATGCTTTGACTTTGCCTAAACAAGTCAATTATCTCCATCTGCCGGTTCAGTCGGGATCCGACGAGGTTCTTTTCAGAATGAATCGTAAATATACGCGAGAAAAGTTTTTAGAAATAATTGAAAAAGTTAAAGCCAGAAGACCGGGAATTGCGCTTGGTACAGATATCATCGTCGGTTTCCCTGGTGAGACTAATGAACAATTCGAAGAGACAAAATCGCTTTTTCGAGTTTGTGATTTTGATATCTCATATACGGCTCAATACAGCCCTCGTTCCGGGACATTGAGTACTAAGTTGTATCAGGATGACGTGTCTAAAATCGAAAAAGCCAGACGTTGGCGTGAGATGCAGAATCTTATGGAAGAGACGGTTGGCCGTAAAAACCAGGTTTACCTCGGCCGTGACATCAGGGTATTAGTTGACAGGTTTGAAAATGGCCTTGCCTATGGCACGACTGATGAACTTAAGTTCGTCATGATTGAGGGAGCAAACCAGATTTCTGTCGGCAAAATCGTCAACATTAAGGTTACCCAGGCCAAAATGTGGCAAATCTGCGGTAATCTGCTATCCTGATAAGGATGGTATGGATGATAAGAGAAGTAGCGCTAGGGGAAAAGGAGCGGGCGCTTTGCCGCGCATCGTGTGTATTGTGGGTCCAACATCATCAGGAAAAACTGGTTTAGGAATCAAGTTAGCAAATCTTTTTAAAGGTGAAATAATAAATTCAGATTCGCGACAGGTCTACAAAGAATTAAGCATCGGAACAGGCAAGCCGGTCGGCGCGCGCGGAACTTATCGAGGTAACCATGGTTTTATAGTTGAGGGCGTTCCTCATTATTTGATGGATTTTTTAGATCCACGGGATACATTGAACGTTGTGGAGTGGCGCGAAAAAGCGCAGAAAGCAATTAAAGGAATTTTGGAGCGCAAACATTTGCCGATCGTGGTGGGCGGAACGGGATTATTTATCAAGGCATTGGTTGATAATTTTATGTTTCCGCAAGTCGCGCCTAACCAGACCATGCGCCGCGCGCTGGAGACGAAGCCTATATCAGAACTCGCTGCGCTTTTGGTTAAACTTGATCCGGATGCAGTCCAGACCGTTGACTTGAAAAATCCTCGACGCGTAATCCGGGCGCTCGAGGTCGCAACTTTTTCCGGTAAACCGTTTTCCAAACATAAGCAGGTCGCCCAGCCCATCTACGATGTTTTTCAGGTAGGCGTGATGTGGCCTAGGGATGTTTTATACCAAAAAGTAAATAAAGAAGTTGATAACATGATTGAACGCGGCTGGATCGAGGAGATTAGAACCGCACTGCAAAAAGGTTTGAGCGAGAAAGCGCCAGGGCTGACTTCCATTGGCTATCGTGAACTAGTGGCGTATCTAAAAGGACAGAAAACTTTGGAGCAGGCCATAGCCGCTTCAAAAATGGCGGTGCGCCGTTATGCCAAACGCCAGGAAACATGGTTTAAGCGCGATAAACGAATCCATTGGGCTAAGGATGAGGATGAAGCCTTAGAGATTGTAAAGGATTGGTTAGAGTTTTAACTCCCAATCTCTTTCTTGACCATGTCCTCCGCGATCTCCGGGTTGGCTTTGCCTTCCGTGGCTTTCATGACTGCGCCCACGAACCATTTGAGTACTGCCGTTTTTCCGACTTTGATCTGCGCCACCTGATCCGGATTCTGCTCAACAAGGCGCTCGACGATTTTTTTCAAATCTTCTTCGGACATGTTTTGTCCCAAATTATGCTCTTCCATAAGGTGCGAAGGATCAGTGCCGGTATCGAGCATCAGTTTTAAAAGCTTGAGCGCATTCGTGCTGTTTATTTGATTAGTGGCAATGATATTTAAGAGCTCGGCAAAATCTTCGGCCGTAATTTTTAAGTTCGCAATATCCAAACTCCGTTCAGTCATGAGGCCTGCGAGCTTGGAAGTGAGCCAGCCGCCGGCGAGTTTGGCATAGCGTTTTTTCTTTTCCGTTAAAAGTTCGCCGCCGGATTTGTCCGAACTGTCGGTTGATTCTAGCCAGCCGCCGAGTTCACCCATGACTTGTTCCGCGTATTCGGCCCAGCCTTGGTTCCCGACCAAGAAGGCTACATCGGAAGGTGAAAAACCCCATTCTTCGCCAAGACGCGAGCGTTTATCGGACGGTAATTCCGGCAGCCGATTTTTAAGCCGTTCGCGAAGTTCAACCAGGTCTTGCGGCGGCAGGTCTGGTTCGGGAAAGTAGCGGTAATCGGCTGAAGTTTCTTTGGTCCGTTGTTCAAAAGTCATGCCCTTATCCTCATCCCAGCCGCGAGTCGAATCCACGGGCGGCGTGCCGGAGGAGGCGTAGGCTTTGCCTTGCCGTTCGATTTCGTAGGCAAGCGCATGTTCCACAGAACGGAAGGAGTTTAGGTTTTTGACTTCAACCTTAGGATTGAGCTGGCTTTGTAGCGGATGGTTTTCGTCATCAACCGGTAAAAGCGAGATGTTTGCGTCACAGCGCATTTGGCCTTTTTCCATGTCAGCGTCCGAAGCGCCAATGGCCCGCAGAATTCCTCGCAGTTCCTGAAGATAGGTTTTTGCTTCCAGCGGATTACGTAAATCAGCGTCGCTCACGATTTCGAGTAGCGGCGTTCCGGAGCGGTTGAAATCCACAAAAGTCAGCGCTTCATCCTGATCTCCACCGCGAGCATGGATATTTTTAGCCGCGTCTTCTTCGAGATGCGCTCTAATGATCCTGATTTTAACGTGTTCGCGCGGAGGCTTGTTACCGGGAACATCGAATTCGAGGTAGCCGTTGATCGCGATTGGCAGGTGAAATTGGGATATCTGATAGCCCTTTGGCAAGTCCGGGTAAAAGTAATTTTTTCGATCAAAAGCCGATTTATCAGGTATTTGGCAATTTAAAGCCAGAGCAGTTTTTATGCCCAATTCCAGCGATTTTTCGTTTAATGCGGGTAAAGCTCCGGGTTGGCCTGTGCAGATCGGACAAATAGCCGTATTCGGCGGAGCTTCGTCACCCGTGTTCGGACATGAGCAGAACATTTTGGATTCGGTCTTAAGTTGGGCATGAACTTCTAAACCGATTATTGGCAGGTATCGCATATTAGGTAATAACGTATAATACAAAACCACTTGGAGCAAGTTCTATCGCTCTTTTTTCTATCAGTCGCTTTTTTTTATTTCGTCTTCTGCAGAGCGCGGAAGATTTTTGCCTGATAGATGACAAAGAGTGAGATGCAGGCGGCTTGAATGATTGATTGAAGCAAGGTAATGGTTCCATCAACGAGTGGATCAACTGGTTGTCCGAGCTTGGAAGCCTGGAGAAAATCAGGTCCGACGATAAAACCAATGAAAATAAAAATAATACTGCTTAAAATTCCGATTCCGACAGAAAATACGAAACCGCCGGCTAAAATTCTCCATAAGACCGGCCACCATCTTCCTTTTATAAGTTCGCGTGACGCTTGCAATGCTTTAGAGCCACGCACGCCTTCGCTAACGAGTATCATTTGGGAGAACGTGAGAACTATAACCAGGTAAATACCAGGGATAATGAGTAGGATAAAGCCGCCTAATATAATGACGAACTGTAAAAAACCGACCCATAATAGAGGCAGGATTAAATCAACCGCAGATTTATTTTCCGCTTTGCCAAAAGATGGTTTCTTGCCATCGACTAGTTCGAGAATCACTTGGATTAGTCTGATGCCCGCCCAGATACTGAAAAATACCGAAGCAATAACCATGACGATTGTTAGCGGAGAAAGAACCGGTACGAACTTAATTATTAAAGAAATTACGAAATAGGCCAGACCGATGTAAAGCAGCTAAATGGCGATTTTGATGGTTTCGTTCCACGATGAAATAAACAGGCGCCATGATTCGCTGATAAGCGAGCCGACGCCGGGAAGTTGTTTTGACATATATTTCGTTGCTATGATATCAAGCGGCGGGTGGGGCGGCAACTTATGCAGGTTTTATTTTTTGTTGGTATAATAATTTTCAGGGGAATTCGTTGAAATAAGGACTGTTATTTTAATTAAACTCACAATAAAAACATGACTATGCTTTCCGCGTATCACGAGCTATATCAGGGCCGATCAGACGAAGAGATAGATTTCAGGATAAAGGTCAAAGAGCTTGGCTTAAGGCAGGTACTAGCCGTTGTCGGCGTACCTGAATTTGTTTTACCGACACTAAGAGTGGCGGTTTTCGGCTGTGGCGACCGTCGGTTCGTGGCCAGACACCGGCAGATGTTTGAGTCTATTTTTTCCAAACCCGCGGAGGTAACAACGTTTGATGTGACGACCGAACACCTGCAGGGCGAAGCTGACGTTATCCAGCATGACGTCGCTTTACCGGTTCCCGGCGGTCCGTTTGATATCGTATACGCCGACGTCTTGGCGCGTTTTCTGGATCCAGCCAAACAGTATTCCATGATGAAAAATGCTTATGATGTTTTAGCGCCAGGAGGTATGGCTATAGTCACTTTCGCCAAGGAAGATTTTGATCCGCCACCGGATTATGAACCCATCCCCGGAACGAGCAGGGTAGACATGAATGCTCTGCAATTTGAACTCGCCGGGAATAAAATTGAATTTTTGGAGGTACCGGTCACTCTGGAACTCGTACCGCCCAAAAAAGACCATAAGATCACGATCGAGGATTTGGTTTTGGTCTTGAAAAAATAATTTTCTTTATCCATTCCTACCGCACGAGTTCGGAAATGGTACCCCAGATTTTTTCGTGGATTGTTTCTATGGGTAAAAGCTTGCCATTTTTCACGCACTCTATAACGCGCCAGTTTTCTGATTTATCAATTTCAGGCAAGCGTAAATAGGCGCGTTCCGCATCCTGCAGATGTTCGAGACTGGCTTGATGGATATCTGTTTTTTCCAAATTTTTCTCGCGAGCAGAGGCCAGTTCAAAGCCGATTTCGGCCGTGACATGTAAGAGGAGCGTAAGATCGGGCTTAGGGATTCCGAGAATGCCGTACTCCGTGTCGTTTAGCCAGTTCAAGAACAGGACCTGCTCATCCGGATTTTTTATCTTACCCATCTGGTGACCCTTATTAGCCGACACATAGCGGTTGGACACGAGGGTTATGCCTTGTTCCAGTTTTTCGCGTATGGATGGGCAGGCGTCGTAGCGATCCAGGGCATAGAAGATCGATGCGGTGTAGGCGTTTACTTCTTTGGCCGAGCCATAATCGCCGCGTAAGTATCGTTCCACAAAATAGGCCGATGGTTTACCATAGCGCGGAAAATCTAAGAGTTCAGCCTGATGCCCGGCCGCACGCAATCTTTCGATAAGCCGGTTAGCCTGTACGGTTTTGCCTGAACCATCTGTGCCATCAATGACCATGAAAATGCCTTTGTTTGTCATATTTTTTCGTAGGTAGCAAAGGAAAATCCTTCATGCTCATCCCGCTCCAGTTCTTTCCAGATCAATGGATCAATAGCCGGAAAAAAAGCATCACCGTCTATGACCTGATCAACATGCGTGACATAGAGCCTGTCCGTCTGCGGCAGGGCTTGGGTGTAAATTTGAGCGCCGCCGATAACAAAAGTTTCGTCATTCTTATAAGCCGCGAGAGCGCTTTCGAGCGACGGAAAAACCAATACCCCGACTGGGACTTGATAGCCCGCCTGTCTTGTTACGACTACGTTCAATCTGTCGGGCAGAGGCCGGAATTTTTCGGGCAGCGACTCCCATGTTTTGCGTCCCATGACTACGGTTTTACCGTTGGTTAATTCTTTGAAATGCTTCATATCTTCCGGGATGTGCCAGGGAAGTTGTCCGTTTTTGCCGATGCAGTTGTTTTTAGCAATGGCGACGATAATGTTAATCATGAAATCCAGTGTAGCTTGACTATCAACGTTTCGCCAGCGAACATGTGTATAGTAATAGAGCTAACGGCGATTTTTTTGTACTGTCATTCCCGTCCCTTTCTGTCATTCCCGTGAAAACGGGAATCCAGGATACAAAGAACAATTCTAGTTTTTCCGATGTTACAGTCGGGGCAGGCCACGCAAATGGTGAATATAGCCTCGTGGGGCTGTAAAACTAATAAAATTCACGATGAATAAATATGATGAAACCTATAAATGATCGAACTCCTGATGCGCAATATCAGCGTCTTTTAAGGGATATTCTGGAGCGGGGAGAACGTACCAATAGTCAACAAGGTGTAGATGCAATTACGTTGATAGGTCCAAGTCCCATGCATTTTAAATTTGAAAACGGTTTCCCAATTATTAATGAACGTAATATGGCGCCAAAAGAATCGGATCGTTTGCCGGTGACGATTTGGAAACAGGCTATTGGTGAAATTTGCGCTTTTGCCAACGGCGTCAGAACGCAAACCGGACTTGAGGAGTTTGGTTGTTCCTGGTGGCAGGCCTGGGTAACGCCCGAGAAATGCGCTAAGCGAGGTCTTGAAGTAGGGGATCTTGGTCCTGGTTCTTATGGCGCCGCGTTTCATGATTTTCCGACCAGCGAAGGCCGGACTTATAACCAGTTTAAAAATATCATCGAGCAGATTAGGGAGTTTCCGCATTTGCGTACGCATTTTATTTCGCCGTGGATTCCGCAGTACATCATCCGCGGAACCGGCAAACAGCAAAAAGTCGTGGTTGCACCGTGCCATGGTTGGATTCATCTGCGCGTACTGGATGGTAAGTTGACTCTTCATATGTTCCAACGATCGGCTGATGTCCCGGTCGGTGTGCCGGCGAACATGGTTCAGTACGGAGCATTGCTTATGATGATCGCCCAGGCCACGAACACGATTCCGTATGAATTCGTCCATAGTTTTTCTGATGCGCATATTTACGTTGACCAGGTGCCGGCCGTGGAAACCATGCTTGCTCGCGAGCCTAAAAAACTTGCTACCATGAAGATCGATGGGTCGGTGAAAGATTTTTTTAATTTCCGAAAAGAACATTTTACGTTGGAAGATTATGACCCACATCCGGGCATAAAAGGAATTCCGGTGGCAATTTGAGATTTATGGAAAACGATTCTCAAGATCAAAATCAGTACATAAATTTGAATGCGGTCAGGCGCGAAGACCAGCGGGCCGTGATGGCGGAAATAGCCAAACAAGAACACTGCCCTTTTTGTCTTGAGAATTTGGAAAAGTATCATAAGAATCCAATTTTAAAACAAGGTAAGTTTTGGTTGCTTACTGAAAACCAATGGCCTTACGAAAAAATAAAGCATCAGCTTCTGGCTATTTATAAAACACATATAGAGCATCTTAGTGAGATGGACCCGGAAGCCGGAAAAGAACTGATCGAAATTTTTGCCGAGGAAACCAAAAAACGGAATATTGAGGGCGGCGGAGTGGCTATCCGTTTCGGCAAATCAGAATTTGGCAATTACGGCTCAAGTGTCTTGCATGTCCACGCGCATTTAATCGAACCTGATCTGCAGGCGCTCGGGGAGACGGAAGCCTGGAGATTTAAGTTTGGTCAGCCGAAGAACTATCGGAAACAAAAATAATTTGCACGCCCTGGCTTCTTAGAATTCGTTCGCCGTCTAAGACGTTGTATCCATGGCGATAAAATAATCGTTTTATGCCGGCGTAGGCGAGTTGTTTGGCACATGGCGGGCAGGGGAAGGTGTCGACATAAACATCTGCACCTTGGAGCGAGATGCCTAGCTTGGCGGCTTGGGCCACGAGCCAGGCCTCGGAATGAAGCGCGAGAGATGATTCATAATTCACGCCGCTTTTAAAATTGCTGCGCGGGTCGCCTTCGTCGTAGGCGATCTGCTCTGATGGAGTATAAATATTATGCGCGCGAAGAATGATTTCCCCATCTTTTAGGGCCAGGGCTCCGATGCGCCGCCACCAGTCGCGGCTTTTTTCGCCTTCGGCATGAGCCGCCTTCATCATTTTTAGATCAAAATCGGAATTGCTCATTTCGATATCAGGTGAAACGCGCATCGGTTCCACCGACGTTTTTTTGTCCCAACGTAAAAAGATGGTGTCACGTTCGATCGGCTGGCCGGAAAAATATTTCGTAACCAGCTCGGTAGTAAGATCATCGTCGGAAACAATAAGCGGTCTTTTTTCATCTTGTAAAAGCTTGATATTATCTTCATCAAGAATTGAGATCCGGTCGAAAATTTTCCAGGCGTCGATTGATCGACTGACTAATTCTGGATCAAGCCGACGGATGTCCTTAACCAGGTGCTCGAAACCGGCGATCACATCGTTGCCGAAAATAAAAAGTTCTCGAGCCTCTTTGTGGCGCTCAAAAAAACGCCGATATCCCTCGTGAAGTACCGGGATATAAGTCACGATTGCTTTTTGCATAACTTCGATCATTCTTCTTGTACGCCTGCTAGCGCCTCTTGAATGGCTTTTACGAGTTTTGGAGTCAGGGATTGTTCGAGTTTATTTGCGGTCGTAATTTGCAGGTGCCGGATTTTTGCGCTGGTCGAGGTTGTAGCCATGCGTTCCAGAATGATGACGTTTTTGCAATGTTCTTTTAGAGCGGAAATTTCATTTTCGTCATACGTATCCTTGGTTGCTATCAGGACGTCAGGTTGAACGGTTTTTATTAGCTGCCATTTCGGGTCATTTAATTTTTTTAAAACCACAAAATCCACGGGGCGGAGGTGCAGTACCATTTCCATGCGTTCATCTTCGGGTACGATCGGCCTTTCCGGACCCTTTCGGGTTTTGATTTTTTCATCAGCATCCACGCCCACGATTAAAATGTCACCTTGGCTTTTAGCTGCTTCGAGATATCTGGCATGTCCAATATGTACGAGATCGTAAGATCCCTGGGTTAATACTATTTTAGCGCCAAGCGTTTTTAAACTGCTGACGATTTCTTCAAGACGCGACTGGTCGTTAATGATCCTTTTTTTCGGGTCAGAATATAAGTCCAGGGAGTTTATGAATGACGATTGCATACAAAAGTAATGTTAGCCTTATGACTGGAGGTTCTGCAAGTTATCCATTAGAATATTAATCTTGATCATCAAATCATCGAGTGATCCACGGTTATCTATATTCACGGAAGCCCGAGCCATGACTTCGGGTATGGTTATTTCAGTCGGCAGTTTCTCTTGTTTTTCGAAATCCTCTCTGGAAAGATGTTTTTCGCCCACGTTTTCACCGCGATTTTTAATCCGTTCAAAGCGAATATCGGTCGGTACATCTATGGCGATGAGCGTAAAATTCGGCAAAGGTTCGAGAGCCGCCAGATCGCCTAAACGGCGGATGCCATCTATAACCACGAGGTCTTCGTTTGCGGATACGGCGTCGTTTTCTAGGGCATAGGCCAAGACATCGTCACCAAATCCATGGCGTAAAACTTCGGATAAAGTCATGAGGTTATCGCGCGTTTTTTCGATGTTCAGCCTGTCTAAAATATCGCGCAGGATCGTACTGAAACGAAAAACTTTGGCGCCATAACGTTCTTCTAAGATTTTTGCCGCAGTTCCTTTGCCTGAACCCAGAAGGCCGACCAGGCCGATAATATACTTTGCCATATCAGAGAATTATTCAACTTTTATCTGTGCGTATGTTCCGCCTTTTCCGTCTTCGATTTCGAGCAAAGTGAAAGTTAGACCCATGATCTTAACGCTATTGGCCCGCATGACGCCTAAATATATTTCCTGCGAATTGCCATTCTGCTTATCCGTAATTTTTAGCCTAACACCACGTTCGCCGGCCCAGACGCAGACGGCATCTTTCGGACAGCGTGAATCAGTAAAATCAATTACTTCGATTTCATAAGAACGGTTAAGATTTTTTGGATCAGAATAAATTATCTGGTCATGCAGAAAAAAATCCGCTGTATCACCGAGATTTTTTTGCGTAATGGTTTGACCCTCATAAGGAATAAGAATCGTCGGCGTAGTAGTGGCAACGATATCTGTAGAAGTTGCGTTGGTGCTACTCGTGGCTTGCATGGTCGGTACCTCGATTACGGGTTCTGTAGGTACGACTATAGGCTCCTGGACGGTCGGCTGGATATTTGTGTTGGATAGAGATTCACCTGTTAAGCGAGGCCAGAAGATCAGTAATAAAGCTCCACATATAATTATACCCACGGCTACGACGGCCAATCCTTTAATCCAACCCATAACTTTGGATGGTTCCAGGGGTTTGTTGATTTTTTCCGTCGGCTCCGGAGGTGCAACGGGTTTTGGTAATGGGGGAGGAGGGGATGGCTTGGCGTTTTCAGTTGGCGTAACGACCGCCGGCGGTGAAACAGGAATCGGTGTTGGAGCTTTTGGAGTTTCCGCGACCGTAGGCGCTAGCGGCTTTTCATTTGACGTATGTTTTAACCAGGGCGCTTCGTCTGGAGGCGGGGGATTAGCGGGCTGGTTAATTGGATTTTGTGGGTTATTGTCCATATAGTTATACAATACCATTCAAAATTTTCTTTGCCACTTTTTTGTACACTCCGGTACATAAAAGATACCGGCGCCATGACCGGTAATCTTTTTGTTACAGACTTGAGATGTCCGCTTTTATTCCGGGACCCATGGTTGAAGTCAGGACTACGTTTTTAAGAAATACACCTTTGGCACTCGCTGGCTTGGATTTACGGATACTCGTGATTAAAGTGTTAAAATTTTCCAAAAGCGCTTCATCCGTATCCGTGGTTTTGCCGATGACCAGATGGATATTTGCAGTCGAATCGTTTTTTATCGTGACCCTGCCTTTTTTTAGCTCCTCGATCATTTTTTTAACATTCGCACCCACTGTTTCGGTTTTTGGGTTAGGCATGATGCCTTTCGGGCCCAGGATTTTAGCCAGTTTAGCCAGTTTAGCCATCATATCCGGAGTTGCCACGGCAACATCAAATTCGATTTTACCGGTTTTAGAAATCGTCTCGATCAGATCTTCGGCTCCGACCAGGTCAGCGCCGGCATCTTTTGCCTCCTTCTCTTTATCCGCAGGGACGAACGCGGCGATTTTTTTTATCTTACCGGCGGCGTGAGGCAAAACGATATTGAACCTGATCTGCTGGTCGCTCTTTTTGACATCTATGCCGAGATTGACATGAACCTCGATGGCGCTCGGGAATTTTGCGGCGGAAGTCTTTTTTGCAAGTGGAATAGCTTCAGAAGGCGTGTAAAGTTTTTTTGGGTCTATGAGCTTTTTAAGCTCGGAATAACGTTTGCTTCGGGGCATATTTTTAGTGGTTCAAACCCCCATGATATGGGGTCCCACGGTTAATGTTTAATGCGAGAATCCTATATGAAAAATTAAAAATGGTCAAGGAATGCGGTGCTCGTGTGAATAAATAAGAGTCGGTCATAGTTTGGCTCATTAGCTAAGTTGAAAACTGGTAACAAGCGGATTCCCTTTGGCGTTATTCCGGTCAATGTAGCTGGGAAGCATTCAGGTTTCATTACCTTGAGATGCGCTCCAACCAACTGTCGCCAGGCATAAAAACCAAGAACCACCGTGTTTACGGTGGTTCTTTTTATTATGTTTCTTACAGTACAGTCAATCCCATATTTTTTGCCGTACCTTCCACTTGGCGCATGGCAGCTTCGACCGTGTGGCAATTTAGATCAGGCATTTTTTTTTCAGCAATTTCGCGGATTTGTGCGCGCGTAACTTTTCCGATTTTTTCCTGTAGGGTCTTGCTTGAACCCTTGGCTACGCCGGCTGCTTTTTTGAGCATTTCCGCTACCGGTGCCGTTTTTAAAATGAAGCTGTAAGTGCGATCTTCAAAGACCGTGATAACGCACGGAACGACTTCGCCGCGTCTGTCAGCCGTAGCATCGTTGAAGCGTTTACAGAATTCGGCGATGTTAAGACCCTGCGGACCGAGCGCAGTGCCGACCGGTGGCGCCGGATTGGCTTGGCCGCCGACGATTTGTAGTTTGATGAGTGTTTTTACTTTTTTAGCCATATTATTTTCGTTAATAGTTTCAGGAACGACGAGAAGCGCATCATTCCTGGGTTATTAACCAGGTAGAAATTATACTTTTTTGATTTGTGTAAAATCCAGTTCGAGCGGCGTTTCACGTCCGAACATTGAAACCAGTACTTTTACCTTACCGCGCGCTCCGTCAATGTCAATTACTTTTCCTTCAAATCCCTTGAAAGGTCCGTCGCCGATTTTTACGGGCATGCCCACCTGTAAGTCTATGGAGAATGACGCTTCTTCGCTTGAAGACATGCGTTTCATTAAATTCTCCACTTCTTTGTCAGACATAGGCGTCGGTGTTGTACCTGTACCGATAAAACCGGTTACGTTCGGTGTATTGCGTACCACGTACCAGGAATCGTCGGTGACGACCATTTCGACCAGCACATAACCCGGAAAAATTTTTTCTTCAACCATTCGGCGTTTACCATTTTTAATTTTAATTTTCTTTTCGGTTGGTACCAGTACGTTGAAAATTTTATCCTGCATGCTCATGGTCAGGATGCGGCGCTTAAGGCTCTGCGTTACGTTTTCTTCATATCCTGAATATGTGTGGATGGCATACCAGCGCCGGCCGAGGTCTAAGGTTTGCTTAGGCATATTTGTTTTTTATTGGTTAGGCGTGGGCGTGGTTATGGGTTCGACGTTGTTTAGATCAAGCGTCGGTTTCGTGGCTGATGTCGTTGGTGTGACGACCGGCGTTTCAGTCTGGGTCTCCACTTGCGACGCACGGAGATTGGCTTCAGCCTTTAAGCGCAAACCGTATGAAACGGTTTCAGTAAACGCGAAGTCAAGCAAGGCGAAAAAAGCGGTGATGGTTACGCTCACGCCGATGACAAGCGTACTGAAACGAATAGTCTCTTTGCGACTGGGCCAGGAGACCTTTTTTAATTCTTCTCTGGCGGATCGAAGATAGCTCGTGATGTTATTTAAAAGTGACATAGTGTCGGATGGATAAGTCTTGTTTTTAAAAAGCCCCTTCCCCAGGGCTTATGGGACTTTTATAGCATATGATTGGAGGAAAAGCAAGATCAGGGGATGTATGGAAAATAAGTGTCTGTGAAGAAATAAGCCCGATGTGCTTGTCCGGCAGATCGGGCTTGAGGTAGCGGCAGAGCAATATTCAGTCCTCCAAATGCTGTCTGATTTTCTGGAATTGTTTGCGAGTAGCCAGGAAGGCATCGACGGCTTTGGGATGGAATTGTGTTCCGCTTCCTTCCCTGATGATTTCGCACGCTTCCTCATGCGAGATCGGTTCTTTATAGCAGCGTCTTGAACGCAGAGCGTCGTATACGTCCGCTATGGCCATGATTACAGCCGGGGGAGGAATTTCGCCGTCACAGAGCCTGTCCGGGTAGCCGGTACCATCCCATCTTTCATGGTGTGAACGAGCGACTATGACACCCATAACGATAAAGACGTTGCCCGGATATTTTTGCCGGACAGAATCCAGGATGTCCGCGCCGATGGTCGTGTGTTTTTTCATGACCGCGAATTCCTCATCAGTCAACCGACCGGGTTTTAGCAGGATGTCATCCCTTACACCAACCTTGCCTATGTCGTGAAGTACGCTGGCCCGACACAGGACGTCGATTTCACGCGAGCTTAGGCGGAAAACATTGCCGGACTCTTGCACCATGGATTCGGCCAGGAGTCGGCAATATCGCTCAACGCGTCTTAGATGTCCGCCCGTCTCATCGTCGCGGGATTCGGTAAGCTTGGCCAAGGCGAAAATCGCCGCCATCTGCGAGATGAGCAGCTCCTGGCTTCTGGCCATTTCACGTTCATGTCGCGTAGCGTTTCGCTTATCGAGTTCTTGGCGGAGCGAGTGATTTTCTTGCCTCAAGCGACCGTGCTCACTAGCGCAGTCTTGTATTCTCGAAAGCGTTTGTTTGCTCAGATTGTAACAAGGATTTTCAAACGAACCCTCGAGCGGACAACCGTTTAACCCCATCCGTGGGGCCGGTTGATCGTCTTTTTTACGACCAGATCGTTGCCCCATCTTTTCCTTCCTTTTTTAAAGTGCGATTTTTTTCTGCCGGACGAATTATAACATACGAGTTGTTTATACTGTGTGGATTTTTTATTAACCGGGTTTCCTGGGATATAAAAACCCTCGCTAACTATGGCGAGGATTTTATTATTTTTTTTGTTTCGTGCCCGAGCGTATGTTACGCGGCTTTCTTTTCCTTCGTAAAACGCTTAGTGTGATAATTCAACGCGTGCGAAATCGCGCGCTGTAATGGTTGACTAAGTTGGGATTTTATAACATCAAGCAGGTTTTGAAGTTGTCGCGCATCGATTTTGTCCCATTCATCCATCAGATTTGTCCATTGTCTCAGTAGGCCTTTGTCTCCGGTAGTTTCCTTAGCCCGTGTTATCTGGCTGATGGAAGATTCAGAAAGTGCCTGGCCGATCTGTTGCTTGATCAATTTTATGCCGTCATTTGATGTGAGAAGCGTTGCTACGTCAAATTTTATGGGAGAGTAGGCGAGAAAGGCTCGAAGTGCATACATTTGAGCCGATTCCTCAGGAGATAAAGCCACTTGAAAATATCGATCCAGCATTTCTTTAGAAGATGGGGGAATGGATTCCGGTTTTTTAAAATTTTCAACCGAATCAAGAGCCGGCGGTTCTTGTGTATTTGTAGCCTCAGTATCCGAAGTAAGCTGCTCCGTTTTCAGAAGTTTCGCATCGAGTATGTCTGCCTCTTGAATCGAGCCATTTTCAAGTCGCTTCTGAAAACTTGGTTGAAGAATCGGCCGTAAGAGCGCTTGCTCCTCTGAATCGACACCGTTCGGCGTTCCATCCACCGGAATAACAAGACGTTCACCTTCTGCTCCAGGCCAATCAACATATGACAAGCTGTGCGACATGGCTGTTGTCGCCTGTTCAGATCCGGGTATGCGCAATCCAGCAATACAGCCGGCACTTAATCCTGATGCTTTGAGCATAGTTGTCGTGAGTTCTTCGAAATCCACGCATACACCCGCGAAGAGTTTTTCATCAAGAATTTCCGGACGACGTGCACGCAGATCCTGCATTCGCGCGCGCATGAGTGCGGCGCGTTCCGTCACTGTGGCCTTCATCTTTCGTCCAAAGAGCTCTTTATTGTTAAAATCATAATATCCGACACTTCGCATAAAATTTTCGATTCGCACTACTCGTTCGTGCGGCGGAAGATCACGAATACCCAGAATCAACATCCGGCATTCCGGGGGCAGTTCTCGCAGATGCGTTTCCTGTTCTTTTTGAAGAGCCTCAGCCTGTTTTTTATTCAGGCTGTCTGGAAAAATTGTCCGACGATATTCTTCATTCGTCTTCGATGTCGGTGCCGGAGACATCTCGGGAATACGTTGGTGATACATAATCATCGTCACTGATCCGTCTGATGGAACATCGACTTGAATAAAACCCAGAGGATCTTTTTCCAGAGGTAGAGGGATAAGCTCGTTGTTTTTTCCGACCCCGATTACCCGTTCTAAATTAATTGATCCATGAATCGCAGTCGGTAAACGCATTTTTCCGGATGTTGGCGATAATGATGTAACGACGTCTTTCATGGGCATGCCCCGGATCGGTTCCGGCAGCGCCCGTCGCATCTTCCAGGTACGCGCCTTCGTATCAAACGTATCAAATACACCTTTGAGCATGACTGCATCTATTGGTTCAGAGAACTCCATAAGTATATTGGGATTTTTTTGCTTCGGATCACCATCAATAAGTACAAGCTCATCTTTCGGCTTGAAATACGCTTTTGCGGTTGATTCAGAAAGGCGTTCGTACGCATCCCCATCACCACTCGGCTCCATGTCGGATTCGCTCCATTCCTGTCCCTTAACCGTGGGTTCGTGACGTCGCGCCGCGTGTTCTGGAAACAGATAATCTACGAGCGCAATCCGTTCCTCTTTTGTGTAAACATCCTCTTTCGCTTTCCAGGTATACGGCGCGATCCCTGTCCTTTTTCGTATCTTCTCCATTGCACTAACTATCATTTCGAGATTCGGTATTTTTTTCTCGTTTTGTTCTTGCTTTGTCTGGTATCGTTTGGTCCAATCTGAATAATTCCACGGAGCCCCTTGAAGACGTTCCGGCGATTCGTGCATCCGCAGCGCTTTTTGGAGTGCTGAAATTTCTTGAACCCGAAATTCTGAACCGGCCGCAACAAATTCTACCTTCTCCTGTTCCAGAGTATCTGCAAGAATGCCCGCCTCTTCGAGTTCAACTAGGGATAGTTTTTCACGTTGGCGCTCAACCAACTCTTTTGCGCGAGGAGTATCCATACCGAATTCAGTCAATAGGGTTTGGGCGGATTCGAGGTTAATTCCCGGCCGTTCTTCTTGCGTTGATTTTATCAGCTCCCTGTACGCATCCTCTATCCTAGCGATCGGACCGAGTTCTTTTTTTGCCGATTCCTCTTCGTCCAAAGGGAGTGGCTCGCCATTTCCCTCTTGCGCTTGAAACCATTTTTTCAGCAATGGACTTGATCGAATTCTCCCCATCAATCTTTCTTCCATCTTTGCATCCAATTCAGCCTGTCGACTCGAGAGCGTCTCGCGCGTACGCAAGCCTGAAAAAATCGGATTCAGGCGTCCCAGTTCTTGAAATACTCGCTCGGGTGCAACCACGCCTTGTTTTACCGCCTCGATTTTCTCCGCCAAATTATATGCCCGATATTCTCTGTCGCTCATTTCATGTTCTGCTTCGCGTTTGCGAGCATTAAATGCTCGCCACGCGTCATCCATAGAAAACACATCAGGGGCCGTCTTCACGCGCTGCATAAGATCCGACAACGTCTCCGGTCTCGTTTTCGAAGGAACGCCAGCCACGTCCTTATAGTCAACATAATATTGTTGTACGGAGGCCATTGCCTCTTTTGTTCTTTCGTTTACGTTTTGATACAAAAATTTCGTGCGCTGTTCTTCACGTTGCTTTTCCGTTGGTTTGAATATTGCATCTTTTCGTTCGCTATCAAGGCCGAAAGCTGAGACGCGATCTAAATAGTATTTCGGGTCATTCCAGTCGTCGGTTTTTGGTTCCGGTCTAAGCGAAAGAATTGATCCAAGTACTTCCGCAGCTTTTTCGGAACTTAATCCAGACGCCATCGCTAGTTGCATGCCATCTTTCACGCTGAAGCGAGTCATCTCGTTAACAACTCGTTCGAGGTCGTCTTCCGTTATCTCGTGCGATTCATACAAACGTTTAATATCTTGGACTAGCCGCTCCTCTCTTCGTTCGATCGCCCGCGGATCTTTTTTGAGAGCTTCTTTGAGGCTTTCCGGTGTTTCGCGGCGTTTTTCAAGGGTATGATTTAATGCGGATTCCGCTTGAGCGAGTTCCTGTTTTAAGACGATTACTTCCGCTTCTTCCGCGCCCGCCGCCTCGGCCTGGGCGATAGCGCCCGCCGCCTCCTTGGCTTCTGCGCGGGCAGCGCCGAGTTCTTTTTCCAGCGGTGCTTCTGCGCTTTCGGCTACCGGAGCGATCGTTTCTCTGCTCTTCAATTCTTCTTTTTTGACGTTTGTGGATTTTTCCATAAAAGTGTATTGGCCTATAATAACGATAACTCATGCTCCAAGCCATGCCAAAGCCAAGCACTCAAGATCAGATCGAACGCATCGGGGCAATTCGGCGTGTTTTTCGGGCTATTCGAAATAAAGCAAATACACTGACCAAGAAGACGCACAAAACGAGGGACATGGCAGAAGTGGAGGAAATACAAAGGAGACTGCGGTCGCAATAAAAACCTCTCGCTTTATTATGGCGAGGGTTTTTTTATTTTTTCATGCTCCGTGTCCAGGGCGCGGAAACCGCGCCCTTACATGCTCCATGCTAAATATCCAGCGTCGCGTTTTTGGCGTGCGTTTGGATGAATTTTTTTCGAGGGCTAACTTCCGAACCCATGAGCGTATCGAAAGTCTGATCCGCTTCTTCGGCGTCGCCGATCGTGACTTGTTTCAGCATGCGATTTTCCGGATCCATAGTGGTTTCCCAAAGCTGGTTAGGATTCATTTCTCCTAAACCTTTGTAACGTTGGATGGCGATACCGGAGATATTAGTCACCCCTTCTTCCTCGCTGCCTTCGGTTGTAGCCGTGGTTTCTTCGGCTTCTTCTTCGGATTTTTCATTTTTACCAGACCCTTTCTTTTTAGCGCGTTCGGCTTTTATTTTTTGAAGTTCAGTTATGATTTCATCACGTTCCGTATCAGAAAACGCATAACGCACATCTTTGCCCAGGGCCAGGCGATATAACGGAGGTTGGGCAATGAAGATGTGGCTTTCGGTGATAAGCGCAGGGAAGTAACGATAGAAAAGCGTTAAAAGCAAAGTTCTGATATGTGCGCCATCGACGTCAGCATCGGTCATGATAATAATGCGTGAATAGCGAAGCTTGCTTGAGTCGAACATTTCGCCGATATTGGTACCGAGCGCGATGACCAGGTTTTTGACTTCGTTATTGGACAGCATTTTGTCGAGCCGCGCGCGTTCAACATTTAAAATTTTACCGCGAAGAGGGAGTATGGCTTGGAATTCACGGTTTCGTCCCTGCTTGGCCGAACCGCCGGCAGAGTCACCCTCAACAATATAAAGTTCTGATTTTTCGGAATCGCGACTGGAGCAATCGGCTAGTTTGCCGGGGAGCATGAAGCCTTCGAGCGCACCTTTCCGCAATACCGTATCACGAGCCGCGCGGGCTGCGGCGCGGGCGCGTTGGGCGAGGACGCATTTTCCGACAATAGCTTCGCCATCGCGCGGATGTTCTTCCATGAATGTAGCCAGAGCTTCATTCATGATGGTTTCAACTGCGCCGCGTACTTCAGGATTGCCGAGTTTGGCTTTAGTCTGGCCTTCGAATTGCGGTTCGCGAATTTTTACGCTTACCACCGTAGTTAAGCCTTCGCGCACGTCTTCACCTGATAGATTCTCATCCTTTTCTTTTAAAAGTCCTTTGCCGCGGGCGCAATTATTTAAAACGCGTGTTAGAGCTGAACGAAATCCTATTAGGTGAGTTCCGCCCTCAGGATTGTAGATGTTGTTAGCAAAAGCTAAAACAGTCTCTTTATAATCTTCCACATACTGCAATCCGATTTCAACGGCTACACCATCTTGTTCTTTTTGAACGTAAAAAATCGAATCATGTTTCGGCGTTTTAGTTTGGTTTAAATGCCTAACATAAGCCGCGACCCCGCCTTCGAAATAAAAAAAGTAAACATCTCTTTGGTCTTTGTTACGTTCATCTATTATCACGACCTTAATACCCTTAGTCAGATAACATTGTTGGCGAAGGTGATCGAGAATGTATTTTAAATCGAATTCAACAGTCGTGAAGATGGTTTTATCCGGTCGAAAAGTGATGGTTGTTCCGTGGCCTTTGCTTTTACCGATCTGCTTGACTTTGGATTTTGGTTTGCCGCGTTCGTATTCCTGAACGTATACGCCGCCATCGCGTTCTACGCGTGCTTCCAACCATTCGGATAAAGCATTCACAACCGAAACGCCGACACCGTGCAATCCACCGGAAACTTTATAACCGCTCGTATCACCTCCGAATTTACCTCCGGCATGCAGCTTGGTCAGTACGAGTTCAAGGGCTGAAACCTTGAATTGTTTATGCATGTCCACCGGAATACCGCGACCGTTATCATGAACTGAAACTGTTCCCTCAGGGTTTAGAGTTACGATAATTTCATTGGCGTGGCCGCCCATGGCTTCATCAAACGAGTTATCAACTACTTCCCAAATCAAATGATGAAGACCTTCCGGACCCGTGGAACCGATATACATGCCCGGTCTTTTTCTAACCGGCTCTAATCCCTCGAGAACGGATATTTGTTCTGCGCCATATGAGGCGTTTGCCGCCGATTTGGAAGTTTTTTTGGTTTCGTCAGCCTTTTTTGCCATAGTTTTTACTGCCAAGATGGTAGCTGTTTAAAGGGAATCGGACAAGGATGAATAAGTAAGTGTAAACAGGAAATAGAAATGTCCGGTTCTGCGGGAAATAGAAATGTCCGGTTTGTTAGGTTGTTGGCATAAGGGTTCTCCGTTGCGGTTCCGACGCCCAAGTCCTCCGTTCCATGATCTCCCTGTAGAGCACGTCCTTG
>JBDRFZ010000044.1:0-47497 GCA_043818395.1 Patescibacteria group bacterium | reverse complement strand
CGAACACGAAACGCTCAATCCGTTACGCCTCAAACAAAATATTGATACACTGATCAGCAAGATTTACTCACTTCAAAAAGCCAACCGCGCAGCCGAAAGATCCAAGGAAGTTCAGTAACCGTTATTTATGGGCTAGAGCGGCGTAATAGTTGTCAATTAAGATTTTATTAATTAGGATAAGCCTTATGGAACGCAAACCAGACAGCTTGTTGGAGCTTATTAAAAGCTACGATTCTACTGCGGATCTCGATTCTGTCAGGATTGCTTATGATTTTGCCGCCGAAGCGCATAAAGAACAAAAACGCGTCAACGGTGAACCCTATATAAACCATCCCTTGGCCACCGCCCAAACGTTAGCGGAAATGAAACTGCCTTTAAATATAGTCATGGCCGGCTTGTTGCACGACGTACCCGAAGACACTCAAAAAACTTTAGAAGATATCCGTAGTCTTTTTGGCGACGAAGTAACGAGTATGGTCGAGGGGATAACCAAATTAGGACATATTAAATACCGCGGAGTTGAACGATACATCGAAAATTTGCGCAAAATGTTTTTAGCCATGGCTGAAGATGTAAGAGTCGTGATAATCAAATTCGCCGACCGCCTGCATAATCTGGAAACGCTTGACGCAATACCGCCACGTAAACAATACCGTATCGCCCTGGAAAGCCTGGAGATCTATGCGCCAATCGCTAATCGTCTGGGCATGGGCGAAATAAAAGGACGACTGGAAGACGCGGCTTTCAAATACGTTTACCCTAAAGAATACGAATGGATGCGCAACATGTCGCAAACTACCACGAAACAGCAGGAAAATTACCTCAAAATCGTAATGGACAGGATCCGCGACGATCTGGTCCAGTCAAACGTACCGTTTATCGAGGTCCATGGACGCGCCAAACATCTCTACTCCCTTTATCGAAAACTTTTAAAAAACGAACGCAATATCGCGCACATTTATGATCTTATCGCCATCCGTGTGATCGTGCATAACGTAGCCGACTGCTATGCGGCCCTGGGCGTGATCCATGGCCGTTGGACACCGCTTAAAGGAAGGATCAAAGACTATATCGCTCAGCCTAAACCCAATGGCTACCGCTCACTGCACACCACCGTCTTCTGCGATAACGGCGAGATCGTCGAATTCCAAATCCGCACGCAAGAAATGCATGATTCGGCGGAATTCGGCATAGCGGCTTATTGGGCGTACGACGAGCAAAAAATGGTTCAAAAAAATACAAGTTCCAGCATCGACTGGGTCAAACAGCTGGCCGATATACAAAAAGAAGTATCCAACAAAAAACAATATATAAAATCCCTGGAAGAAATGAAGATCGACCTGTTCAAAAATCGCATCTTCGTCTTTACGCCGAAAGGCGACGTCATGGATTTACCGGAAGATTCGACTCCTGTTGATTTCGCCTACTCGATTCATACTGACATCGGAAACATGTGCTCGGCCGCAAAAATCAACGACGAAATCTCGGCTCTCGACCGAACGCTGAAAAGCGGCGACATGGTAGAGATAATCATGGATAAAAATCGCAAAGGCCCGAGCCCGGACTGGCTTAAGTTCGCCAAAACGCGACACGCCAAATCAAAAATCCGACAATTCGCCCGCGCCGGAATCGCCGAATGGATCAAGGGTGTAATACTCAAAAAATAGTTTTTACTTACGATCCTATAATCTTTTTCTTGATTGATTCAAAATCCTCGTCGTTTAAAAATACAATCCGAACTTCTCCTTCTCCCCCTGCATCACGTTTCACGATGACTTTGGTGCCCAGGGCATCACGCAATTCCTGTTCGGCTTGAACTACATTCGGATCAGCTGACAATGATCTCCGCGAGTGCCTGTGCGGTATGCGTGCTTCAGCCTGACGAACCGTAAAATTACCTTCCAGCATATTTTCAAACAAACTCCGCCGCTCTGAATCAGAGCCGAGCGAAAGCAGGGTACGTGCATGAGATTGCGAAATCCTACCTTGTTTGATGGCATCCTGGATCTCAGCCGGCAGTTGAAGCAAACGAATTATATTGGCGACCTGCGGTCGACTCTTGCCAACGCGATCAGAAATCTCATCTTGCGTGAGATTAAATTCGTTTTGCAGACGCAGATAAGCTTTTGCTTCTTCGATCGGATTTAGATCCTGCCGCTGGATATTTTCGATGATAGCGAGCTCAAATTTTTGCTGCTCGGTGGCAGATCTAATAAGAGCCGGGATTGTAGTAAGACCAGCGATTTTTGAAGCTCTAAGCCGCCTTTCGCCAGCGATCAACTCAAATCTGCCGTTCGTCTTTACTGTAACGATTACCGGCTGCATGACGCCATGTTCGCGGATCGACGTCACCAGCTCCTCGATGCCGGAATAATCAAAGTGTTCGCGCGGCTGGTGCGGATTCGGATCGACTAAATCGATTAAAAGCTCGTGAACTCTATTTTCATCTAACAATGAGCTGGCGATATTTTTCAGGCTATTGGGCTGAAATTCCGGTTCATCTTTAAAAGAATCTACCGCGGATTTAATCGGCGCTGTTTTAGGAGGAATAATTGCTCCAAGCCCCCTGCCTAATCCTGACTGACGTCCCATGATCATAATTTATCACACATACATGCGCTGGTATTCAGTATCTAAAATTTCTCGTGCCAGACGTTCGTATGCTTTAGCCCCCTTGGATGATGAATCAAACGATAAAATCGATCTGCCGAACGAAGGCGCTTCGGCTAAACGCACGCTCCGAGGAATAACGGAACGAAAAATATTATTGGGAAAATATTTATACAATTCCTGCATGACATCATCGGAAAGTTTATTGCGGCCGTCGTACATAGTTAAAACAGCTCCCAAGATGTCGACCTCAGGCCTAATGCGTTCCCTGACCAGATTAACAGTTTCGAGAAGCTGACTTAAGCCCTCAAGTGCGAAATATTCAGCCTGTACGGGGATCAGGATCTCATCTGAAGCGACGATACCGTTAAGCGTTATCATGCCGAGCGTCGGCGGACAGTCTATGAGAATATAATCGTAATCATTCCTGACCTCTAAGAGCGCGTCGTAAAGCTTATATTCCCGACGATCTAAATTTACCAACTCAACATTTAACCCGGCCAAGGCACTGGTCGACGGCGCAATACGAAGCGTTTCGTGCGACGTGGGTTGTACGATTTCACTCATGCTGGCATTACCAATGACCGCTTCGTAAACGCCCCGCTGTAATTCACGATGATCAATGCCGATGCCAGATGTAGCATTTGCCTGCGGATCAAGATCTACAATCAAAACGAATTTTCCGGTATCAGCAAGATATGCTCCCAAATTAATAGCTGTCGTGGTTTTGCCCACGCCTCCTTTTTGATTGACTACGGAAATAATACGCCCCATATCGCTTGATTGTTTTGCTGCGTTAGTTTACATCTCAAGACACCCTTAAAGCAAGGGTCGAAGACGATTTTTGCGTTGACAATACAATTACGGTATGTCGACTTCATTATATTTGATCTGACATCGAACACCGAAAGTGCTCTATAACGCGCCTTGCATGGTTTCATGTTCTCGGTTATAGTCACGCCACCGAATAGATTCTTGCATTTTTACTCTCTTTAATAGAGTGCGGGTGCAGAAAAAATATTTCTCAACAGATACGGATGTTCAAAAATTCAATCTGCGCGAATGAGGGGCGAGTGGCGGAATTGGTAGACGCACAGGACTCAAAATCCTGCGGTCGCAAGGCCATGAGGGTTCGATTCCCTCCCCGCCCACCATTCGTGCGGATTATGTACCGGCTATCCGAGACTAAAAGAATAAAAAAAATTCCTCCACATTTAGGAGGAATTTTTATTTGGTACTGATTTACTTAAATACACTTCGCCTCTATCTCCGTCAATTCGTACCAAATCTCCAACACGAACTCCTTCTCTTGCAAAATCGATATTTGTAACAACCGGGATATGCTGCTCGCGCGCGAGAATAGCTAAGTGAGAAAGAATACCACCATGCGATGAAACGATACCGTCAATTTCACCAAAATATTGAACGAGATCAGGCGCGAGCGTTTCAGTGTACAGAATTCTTGCCACTGACGAAGACTTTCCCAATTCCTCACGCAAAGTTAAAACACCTTCGGCAATACCTGCGGAAACACCCTTCGGTTTCTCATACCGCCCCGTAACTAACACATTCGTCAAACGCGCCGGAAATGCCCACGATGCATATCGATTATACTCTCGCTCTCGTTCTTCCGTTGGAAAGAACTCTCCTTTTTCGCATTCTTCAATCGTCAAAAATTTTGACAATGCATTAATTACACTGCGTAGCGCATTAATATAGCCAACGGTCAGCCAACGTCCCCTTTCCCGCAAGACATCAAAAATAATTGCGCGTTCAATAAATAACTGTAAAAACACCCTTCTCCACTCCGGCAACATCTGCCACCATTTTTCCAAATCAGCATCATCTTTATAATTGGGTTGACGAGTGATAAATAGCTCTTCATCAGCAATCTCCAGTCCATTACCCTGCCATGTGCGATTCAGTGTTTCATGGATATCGTTAAAAAACGATAATCGGAAAGATGAACTCAAAATACGCACCGCAGAAATATCATAAGGCCTTAAAACCAGCTCAAGTTGTTGCACGAATACTCCGGCTAATAGATTGATTTCAAAAATGACAGTGTAGCATTCATCAAAGGCACGCCAGATATCTTTTACCGTTCCTTTTTTTGGAATGCCCTCTAGCGCCTGCTCTACTTTTTGAATATAAGACCGAATATCCTTAACTTTAATTTTATTTAAAGCTCTTTTATTTTTCATGGAACGCCAAAATCCGTTCATCGACTTACGCACCGGCTTTAAATAATGGCGGCCGAAATAACTGTAATTTGGCAGTATAGTTTTCAACTCTTCTTCGCGGTCGATATAAAGCTGATTGCCAATCACCCGCAAAAAATCACGCGCCTCAAAATCAACACCATGGGCTCGATAAACACGCTGAATCGGTCCGTTTGCCGCATACAATCGCTTTAGTACTGAAAGAGTGAACGGTGTTGGACGGGGTGCAATTTCGCTAATCTCAGTTTGTTCATATAAAAAAGGCTGCTGAGAGGGTAGAGCCCTATCAAGGAAGAGCAGGCTCTGATACTGTTCGCGCGAAATCGTGGTTATAGGCCGTGCCTGCAGAAAATACCAACGACCACCCGCAATACACCATTCAATATCCTGCGGATGACCAAACTTTTCCTCAATCTTCCGAAAGTAAGGCATGGCCTCATCAAGGAATAATGGATTCTTAGGGACTTCTTCTGTCCAAAACAATTCAATAGATTTTGGTTTGATTTTTCCCGACACTAACTCTTCGCCTATCCCATAGTGATAATCAATAAGCATCTGGCGCTGACCAGCCGGATGACGAGTAAACGTAACGCCAGCGATATCCGCCTTCACGTATTCTTGAATGATAATAGAAAATTGCGAAAGATCGCCCTGGAGATACTCCCTAGCCTGATCGACTACATCGCAAATAGCCTGCGCAAGATCTTTTTTATCCAGCCCGATAAATGTTTTGAATTGTCCCGCGAAGGAATGCTCTGCGTTATCTTCGATTAACGCGGCGGATCGTACGGCAAATACATTACCCGCAAGACTCTGCTTGATTTCGTCCCGTATCGATCTAAGTATTTCTGGCGAAAGGCGCTGAACAACAGAGGATGGAATAACTACAAAGTTAGGAACAAGACAACCGAAATTTCTCAATCGTTCAAGATTAAGCGCTTTAGATCCCACTTCTTTTGCACGAGCCTCCAATTCCCCTCCTTTCAATAGATAAGGCATATATTCATGGTTTTAAACGCCACGGCTCTGCGAAGCGCCCAAGAAACGTGTGGCCACGACGCTCCAATTCTACGCCTGTGAGTTTAGCATCAAAACAATTCACATAATCATCGCACACAGTGATTACTGTGGAATGCGCTGGCACCCGAGAAAATGTTTGCTCAACAGAAATGCTCGGTGTCGACATAAGTGGAATATTAATACTACCCGAAATATGCCAAGCGTTATATGAATTTGGCGGTCGAGTATCAACCAAAACGATGCCTTTGGCCAGATTATCCTTTAATTCATCCAACGAAAATACGCGCTTATAACGATCATCCGTGTAAACTTTAAGGAAGGCGACATCTCCGACCCACTTGCCATTTGCCGCGACCCAACCATTCGCTCCGGTTTCAAGATATCGAGCGAGAATTTTTTTGGAGCGCAAGAACTCCGTGACCTCTTTTCCGCGAATACCTGACCAGCAAAACACATAAACCGGTCGATCGGTCGGAAGCTCAATCCATCTTCCAGCTTTCAAGTCGGCAAAGCGGATATGTGTTGCATCAGGAAAATGACCATTCTCAAATTCGATATTTTCACGCGCATCCAAGACTAGATATTTTTTTTGAGAGTTGTTGATTGCGGCTTTGAAATCCACGTTAGAAACACTCTCCGAGGTTTGCTGTTGTTCTTCAAAATACTGCTGAGTCGTTACCTGCTGAGGTCTATCGTCCACTTTCGAACCTAGTACCAATTGATTAAGAATACGTACGATTGAGCGTTCTACTTGAACCGGCTGACCACTATCATCCAACCGGACATCCATCAAAACACCGTAACGCGTTAACATCGCTCCTTCCGTAAGCGTCAATTCGAGCGAAGAACTATTATCGTCAATGCGCTGCAATTTATCGATACTTATCGCGGTCGTTGATGCATACCAACTGATAAAGGTATCGAATGAAACTGACTGCTTAGACATGGTATAAGCGTCCAAAAATTGCCGCGTGGCGATGGCGTTGTAGTACCGATGGATAAACTGCGTTATCGCATCATCTGATTGTAACGTCGCCGCAACGAACGAAGTATCATTCCCCAATACTAGCTGATCTAAATCGTCATCTGAATTAAACCCGATAGAGGCGGGCTCTTGGTCGATAAATGGGATAGGTATTGATTCAACATTTAACTCTGTTAAAGACGTACTCGAACTAGAAAACGAGCTTTGCTGATATTGTTTACTTTGAATCATCCAGTCATTCAAAGCTTGCTTTTGCGCATATCGTCCATACAACCAAGCGCCCACACCGGAAATTACTATTACAGCCATACCGACTGCAATCCAATATAAAACTCGTTGCCGACCAGCTAATCTTCGACTTAAAAATTGAAATATGGCACTACTGGCAGTGGATAGTAAAAGGAATGAAATTGTAAAAAATTGAGCGATTTGCGTGGTTACGCTAAAAATAAAATCCGGCGGGGGTACAGCTTTTACTGGCTGGGCGGATATAAAAAATAATGCAACAAAGACAAAGATATAATAATATCCGAGAGATTTTTTAGGCATAAATAAATAATAATCAGCCTCATCGCTGTCTGTGTCAAGTATAACCATACAACCGTTACGTGGCCAGAAATCATTTAACCTGATTCTAATCGGCAATAAAAAATCTCCCAGATGGGAGGAATTTTTATTTGGTACCGGGGGCCGGAATCGAACCGGCGACCTCGGGCTTATGAGTCCCACGCTCTAACCGACTGAGCTACCCCGGCAAAATATCAGAATTAATCTTGTGGGCGAAACTATAACTAATTTTACTTTTTCTTGCAAGAATCGGCGATTTATATAATCAATCCCGCTGAGGAGCATCAGCGGGATGGTGAGATGAGAGCGGTTGCTCTTATTTTTTTGGCTGCCGATAAAAGAGATCATCCGGCAAAGCTTCGACATCAATTATTCCTGATTCGGAAGAGAAGTCATGAAGCACCCCGTCTTCTTCCAGATCAGAAGTATCCGGAGTCCCGGCCTCCGGGAATATGGAAGATGAAGCGAATTTTTGTAAAATTCTTTCCGGTGGAATAGTCAGGCACTGCTTAAGATGCGCTTCTTGAGCAGTTTTTCCTGCTTTGACTCTGATGCCGCAACGCGTGCACAGAGAGCAACAGGGAGTTGAATGTGCGATTTCTTTTTTTGTTGAATTTGGATCATGACACTCGCAGTGACACGCCCATTCTTCATCATTTAAATCTTCAGTCATGTGTCCTCCGTAAACAGGACATTAGCGAAGCGATGGCCAAAGGTCAATATTCCCAAACATAAAAACCCCTTTCGGGGTTAATATGTTTGGTTGCGGGAGCTGGACTCGAACCAGCGACCTCCAGGTTATGGGCCTGGCGAGCTGCCAACTGCTCTATCCCGCGATGTTTTTTAAATGATCAAGCTGCATTATTCGGCTAATAAATTTCTGCCAAGACCGTGGTTTTCTGCCGCTTGTTGTTTGCGTAATATACTTTGTGATTTGCTTTTTGTCAATACATTCATAACTATTCGCGCCGTTCTATCCCAAGTCATGCTCTGACTTCTGGCTTTACCCTGCTTGGCGAGCTCTGATCTGTAAATCGGATCATTCATTACCGAAATCATTGTCCGGACCCACGCGTCTTCGTCATTAGGCGAGAGCAAAATAGCCGCATCACCCACTACCTCCGGCAATGCCGCCGCACTTGAAGACAAAACCGCGCTTTCAGCCTGCATGCCCTCCAAAGCGACCAAACCAAAACCTTCGTAGAGCGATGGCGTAGCCACTATATCTGCGACCAGTAAAAGATCGCGCCTGTAATTATTGCTCGGTGTTTCGATCCGGTGTAATTTTGATTTATCGACCAGAAAAGGATCCAAATCAACACTCATGGATTTCATGATAGAACCAAGTTTCCATCCGTCACGTCCGGCAATGACCAGGTCCGTGGGTTTATTGAAAAGCAGTCTCGCCTTTAGCCAGGCAGTGACTAAAAAAGGAATGTTTTTTCGCGGTTCCAGGGTGCCCATGCACAGAATATACGGGTTAGTTATCCCCCTTTTCACGACTCTTGCTTTAGCTGATTGTTTTTCAAGATCAAGCTCTTCGTCGGACAACCCGGCCAGCGTATCGCTACCGCCTTCGTAGGTGACGGTTATAATTTCGGGATTGACATTGAACTTATTTATTACTTCATTTTTCGTAAAATCAGAAACAGTCAAAACATTTTTTGCGCGTTTTACGCCCCTCTTAAACAAGCCCGTGGATATGGTTCTTTGCAAAAGCGGCTCGGGAAACCAATCCGGATGGTCGAAAATAGCAATATCATGAACCCAGGGCACAACCGGTTCAGAAATTCCCGGCGGAATGGCGCCGGATGGAACGAATAATAAATCGCATGGAAATTTTTTAAGCGCGCGCCGCAAAGATGCGCCTCCCGTGTTCTCTATTCTGACTATCCTGGCCTTGAAAGCCGTCTCGGGTAGGATCATTTTAACCTCTGCCCCGGGGTCTGCGCCGACCGGTAAAAAAATCAGCCATTCTATACCGGCTGAATTTAAAGATATTAATTTTTTTGTCAGCGCCTTGGCGGCATGGGCAATACCGGCGCCAGGTGAACCGTCGCTTGGCAGACAACGTAAATCAACGCCTATTATCATTTTAATCACTATCTACATCCTGCTATCTCCATTCGTATGTGTCAAATGCCCAGGCTGTTAAAATTTTAATATCCTGATATCTGGAAAAATGGTTGTCGCTACCCAATTCCACGGCTACCACTTCTTTTCCGCTACCCTGCGACGTGATCTGGGCCATGCAATATCCGGCTTCAGGCAGTGAACCGGTCTTAGCCATCACGATTCGAAATGGGCCCTTGTTTAGGTAGGACTGCAATAATAAATTTGTCGATGATATGACATGCGCATTCTTGCCGTTGTTGCCGTAAACGGTTACCGTTTCGAGCTTTGCATATTCCCTTATCTCCGGATATCCGGCGGCCGTCGAAATTATGGCCGCTAAGTCCGCTGCGTCAGCGCGATTTCGCGGATTAATGCCTGAAGGTTCCACGAGCTCCGGCGATTTTAGTCCCAAGGATTTTATTTTTTCGTTCATGAGGATTACAAAATTGTCCTTACCGCCAAAATAACGCGCCAGGGCATTGGCCGAAGCGTTGATCGATCCGACAAGCATGGATTTAAGGACGTCTTCTATCGTTAAAGCTTCGCCAGCCGCAAATACGGGCTTACTCTCTCCGTCAAAATCATCTTCAGAAAAAATAATCTTTTGCTTCAAATCCGGCTTTTGATCCAAAACCACTATGGCCGTAACCAGCTTGGTAAGGCTCGCTATGGATCTGCTCTCGTAAGCGTTTTTCGAAAAAAGAACTTTACCGCTGGCCACATCAGCAACAAAAACAGACGGTGCAGTCGTTTTTACGCCCATACTGTCCTGACGCTTCTTTACCGGCGCTTCCGGACGGACTGAGTCCTGTGAAATTGGTAGGGTTTTTATAGCGGACTGACTTGACGCATTAAGATTCGCAGGTAACGAATTGGAACTGATGGTGAGAGCAGCCAAGGCTCCGAACAATTCCCCTATCATAAAGTCTGTTCCTGTTTTGCGGGTTTACCTGATCCGTCATCCAGGTCCTTTAAAACATCCAAAACCGTCGAATGACTGCGAAGCTCCTGGTAATCAGGCAGAGATTCGACGTTGGGCAAACCAAGATGATTTAAAAGATCAAAAGTTACGGAATAAACAGGTTGACCCAGCCGAGCGTCTTCTTTTTCTTCAACCAATCCTCTCAACATTAAATTCCGCAGGATAAGCGAAGACTGTACGCCGCGGATCTGTTCCAGCTCGGGGCGTGTCATGGGCCCGCAGTAGGCCAGAATAGACAACGCTTCAAGCGACGGTCTGGTTAGTTCGCCGGCGGCTTCTTCGCTCGTTACGCGCGCTACCTGCTCCGCCGTTTCCGGATGCGTTGCAAGTTCAAAAGACGTTCCGTTGTCTTGCAACATGATTCCGCTTTCAGACTCCAGAAGCCTGGCGCGCAAAGTATTTAACGCCTCTTTGACTTTTTCTGCCGGCTCCCTGGATACATCGGATAGATATTTTATCGTTAGTGGCCGGGCGCTGGCGAATAAAATCGCTTCTAAGATCTGATCTAAATTCATACGTATGATTCCGCTAAAGGATGAGACTCGGGCGCATCAGGATGCTCTTCGATTTCGATATCCTCGAAAATCGCCACCTGGGATACATTGACGAACCTTTGTTTGACTAATTCAAGCAACGCCAAAAAACTAATTATGACTTCAATCTTATCAGCCCGACGTCCGATAAAAATCTGAAATGTGGTCTTGGCCTGGTTCCGAATTTTTTCGAATAAACTTTTAATTTTGTCCTGTATGCTCACCGCCCGCCTGATGGAAGTCTGCGGCAGGTCGCGTAAAGGTTCCAGCCTGGCGATGATCCGGTGCATTGCATCTTTTAAAACCTCGGAAACAAGATCAGCTGGCGGTAAAAAACGAATCTCATGCTGTTTAATGGGACGTCTGCTCCGGACGAATGATCTGCTTTGGGATTTCCATAATTCATCTAAACGTTTCGAAGCTTCCACAAAAGCCTTGTACCGTTTTAACTGCGTTTCCAGGTCAGGACCGTCCTCCAGTTCCTGATCGATCAGCGTCGGAAAAAGAAGCTTGGATTTCATGTACATGAGCCTGGCCGCTACAACCAAAAAATCCGCGACTTCTTCGAGCGGGATATTTTTGTTCTCGTTGATGTAAGAGACGAATTGCTCGGCGACTGAAGCTAAGGAAACTAACGAAATATCAAGCTCCTCGGCCTCGATAAGCTGAAGCAAAAGGTCTAAAGGCCCCTCAAAAGACTCGATTTTAAACGTAACGGACATGATCAAAAATAACGTTAAATTCGGCTATAGCATAACTTAAATCAAGCGATTAATCAACGCGTTTTACGTCTGCTTTTATTGCTTTTTCTTTTCAATTTGGATATGCACCTCATCTAACCGACGCTGACCGATTTCCGAGGGAGCACCCATCATCAAATCGCGCGCATCGCCGGTTTTAGGGAAAGGAATAACTTCACGGATATTAGGCTCGTTAGCCAGAATCATGACCAGACGGTCGATACCCGGAGCTATGCCACCATGCGGAGGAGCGCCGTATCCGAAGGCTTCAAGCATATGACCGAACTGATCGTTGATTTCCTGTTCGGACAAACCCATTATCTCAAAAACTTTTTTTAGCGGTTCGGCCTGATGATTCCGGATGCTGCCCCCACCGACTTCGTAACCGTTCAGCACCAAATCGTACTGGGTGGTCAGGATCTCACAGATATTTTTCTTTTCCATGAGCCATGGCATATGTTCTGGTTTGGGTGCGGAGAACGGATTATGGCTGAATGTCCAACCGCCTCCGTCAGTCGGTTCAAAAAAAGGAAAATCAATGGTCCAGCTGAAGGCCAGCAGATTCGGATCGTTTTTATCTTCACGAATATCCGGTTTATCAGTACCATATTTATTCATGGCCTCGGCATAGGACATTCTTGGAAACGGAACTTGTTGAATCTTTTTTTCCGGAGCGATGGTTCGAACGGCTTCAATCATCATTTTTTCTATCATCTGCAATACGTCTTCGCGTTCCACGAATGACATTTCCATATCAAGCTGAGTGAATTCCGGTTGGCGATCACCGCGTTGATCCTCATCGCGAAAACAACGCGCCATCTGAAAATATTTTTCTATGCCGGCAACCATGAGAAGTTGTTTGAATTGTTGTGGCGACTGAGGAAGAGCGTAAAATTCACCGGGATGCTGACGCGATGGCACAAGATATTCACGTGCGCCTTCGGGAGTACCTTTGGTAATAATCGGCGTCTCGACTTCGATAAAACCCTGTTTATGCAAATAATCACGAAAAAATGCGATGATCTTATCGCGTAAAACCAAATTCTTAAGCATGCGTTCGCTACGCAAATCCAAATATCGATATTTAAGACGGAGCTCTTCATTTATCCCGCTTGTATCCGTGAGCTCGAATGGTGGAGTTTTTGACGGGTTTAGAATCCTGACTTCTTTAACCAGCATCTCGACCTTGCCTGTTTCAAGATTCGGATTAATTTGTTTAACGCCGCGTTCCTGAACCAGACCTTTTATTTCTAGACAATATTCCGGCCTGATCTCATCCATAATTTTTACGGATTCCGGATCGAGTTCAGCCGGCACAAGTACAACCTGCAATAATCCCGACCGATCACGCATATCCAAAAAAGCTAGCTTGCTCATATCACGCCTGGTATTAACCCAGCCGCAAATCTTTACTTCCTGGCCGATGTTTTTCACCGTATCCCGATTCATGATTCTTTCCATATGTTATAGAAACGAGGTTACCTGATTCATTCGGCGGAAGCAACCGGGATGGAAACGAGCGATGTATCACCGGCATCATTCGTGGCTTTTATCACTAAATTAGCGGATAATCCTTTTTTGACAGATAAAGTAGTCAGATACATGCCGCCGCTTAATCCGCTTATTTCACCGATCAAAGACGGCTCTCCGGAACTTAATTCAAAATTCAAAGAAGCGACATTGACCGTTTGCACCGTAATTTTTGCTTCGGTGCCTGGAGCTCCTCGATACACTCCTGACATATCAAGCTGCATATTTTCGATTTTTACAGAAGAAATAAACGGGGCATCAGCATCAAAGCGTGCGCAAGTACCCCAGGCTTTTTTATCAACGTCGCCTTTCTTGCAAAAAGCGCCTGGTGCGCAAGGCGACGCTTCGTTTCCGCATAATTCACCCAAATCGCTGTAAACCAACGAAACCGAAAAATTGGTTTCTGCATTAACGCATCTGCCGATTTCATCTACCGAGCTTGATGAACATTTAAGACCGGATTTGCATGGCAATCTATCCGGACCGCCGCAACGGCTCCGAAGTTCACCGAGAGGATCGCTGAAAGCAGCTTGCCGTTCACTTTCCAGAGACTGTTTATCCGAGGAAACGATGTTTTTTTTAAAACCCGGACGATTTAAAAATAAAGGTAGACAGATAATCGCCATCAAGACTGTTCCCCCGATCAACGCCAAAACTTTTAAATCCCAGCCCTCTTGAAAACATTTTTTAATTTTTTTCATACGTATTTTAAAATTCGCTCTAAACTCGAATAAAATTATTTATTTAACACAAAAATCTCAACCGATCCCTCGGGTAAAGATACGATCTTGGACATATCACCGCTCGTACAATCCATGAGCAGCAAATCGAAACCGTCTCGGACGATTAGTTTATCATTGTCCGTAAACAGCAACGGACGGCGTTTGCCTATATCAATGCGGGAACCATCCGAACCGATTCGCATGACGAATGAATTGCCATCGCTCATCGTAGCCCCTAAATTTCCGGATGAATCGGCGGTCATGGAAATAAAAACATTTTTTTCATCTCTAGCAACCAAATCAAAGACACCATTTGAAGACACGCGATACAATTCCGACGGTCCTGTGGGCGAAGATTCCAGGCCTTCCCCCAAAGTACCCGTGGCAAACCAAAAATATCCGCTTTTAACCACGTAAAAAATAATATTTTCCGGTAATTCCTTTACCTGTCTAACGACACCGTTTAAATTGACGGCATAAACGCTTTTCACCTGATCCACGCTGGCGACTACGACGATAGTTTTTTCATCAAACCAGCCTAAAAGCATGGCATCTTTAATGGGCTTGTTCTTTGATGTACGCAAGACGATTTTTTCCTCTTTGGCTTGCCCCTTCTTTACTTCGATGATGCTGGCCTCGTCTTTAGCCGGCGAATCAAGCCAGGCACTCGACATTCCATCCGGTGCAATATACCAGGATGCAGTTGCGGTTGCGTCTATAGGCAAATGTAAATATCTTGTTTCACCATTAGCCGCAAGTACACCATAAATCGGCAAAGATTCATCCTTATATTTGTCATTGAATTCTAAAAAAGTTAATCTCTCCATTTTACGATCAGGGCTTAAAATCGAAACTGCAAATTCGTTCGGCATTAAAAGACTAAAAGGAAGTTCCGATGATTCTTCGCTTAACCCAGCTAAATTTGTTGCTTCAGGCGCATTTATTGCCGGTATCTTTTTACCGTAATAAACGTAGCCCGCAAAAGCAACTCCGGCCACTATTATCACCGTGGTTATAAAACTCAAACTTACTTTATCCAAAAGTTGAATCTTCTTTTTCTTTGGCATTCGTATAGCATACCATCAGATATCTTAAACAAAAACGCCTCATGGGCGGCTTTTAGCCGTGATCCCATGAGGCGTTTAGGCGTTGCGCTAGGCTTGACGCAACGCAAGGTGCATAAGCGGGAGCTTGATGATCTTATACGGTCGGCCGTTACTGCGACCAAAGACAACGAATCCGCCGAACTTGAGCTGTCGCGGAACGAAGGTAATCCGATCGGTCGGTTGGTATTCATCCAACGATCCCAGGATGGTCTCGTCTCTTTCGAAAAAATCGTGAGCCTGGCCGTCCCAGCTCTCACGACTAATTTCTACGATGGAGTGTAGTCTTGGGACGATCTTTGTCTCCCTGACTCCCCCATGAATCACCTGGCCATTGTCTGACGTGGAGGTGATATTAGCTATTTCTTTGAACCCTGCCTGCAGACACAAAACTTTTGTTCGTTCGCGCCGTCCATGAAAGATCATGCGGGCGTAACAGACGGTGTGCTGAATCCCATCTAAATCAAGCAGTACACCCAATCCGTCCGGACGTACCAACTCATACTTGGCCCGCAATCTATATGGCGATTCCATACAGACAGGGCATTCCGGTTGAACAAAAGGGGTTAAATCTGTAACTAGTCTCAAATTTGGATTACCCACGACTTCCTCCTTCGCCGCTCAATGCTCCCAAAAAAAGCTTTAAAGAACCGTCTTAAATAACCACGAATTTGGAGACTTGTCAATGATTTACGGCTCCAACCTGTTTAAAAGCCTTGGAAACGGGATGGTTTCTCGCACGTGATGTAAACCGCAAATCCAAGCCACCAGGCGCTCAAGGCCATAACCGAAGCCGGAATGCGGCACAGAGCCGTATTTACGCAAATCCAGATACCAGGAAAAGGCCTGTTCAGACAAATTATGCTCCTTCAAGCGTGCGAGAAGCGCTTCGTAATCATCCTCGCGCTCGGAACCGCCGATGACTTCGCCGTAGCCTTCGGGCGCCAGCAAGTCGGCATTTAAGACACGGGTCGGATCCGCAGGATCGCGTTTCATATAAAACGCTTTAACCGCAGCCGGATATTTTTCGATAAAAATCGGTTTGTCGTATTCTTTGGTTAATACGGTTTCGTCATCAGCTCCGAGATCATCCATCTCGCCGATGTCACTGCCCATGCCTCGTAGCTTTTTCACGGCCTCGGCATGCGTCAAACGATAAAAAGGCGGTACGACTTTTTTTAGAGGTTCGACGTCGCGCTCTAAAATCTTAAGCTCTTCGGTACATGTCTCGAGCACGCGCTTTACAATAAATGAGACGAGTTCTTCCTGGATTTTAAGATTCTCATCATGTCCGACGAAAGCGGCTTCGGCATCCATCATCCAAAATTCGATTAAATGACGGCGTGTCTTGGATTTTTCGGCGCGGAATACCGGCCCAAAATCAAAACATCGGCCAACCGAAGCCATGGCGGCTTCGAGGTAAAGCTGGCCCGACTGTGTGAGATACGCTTTGCGTTCGCCAAAGTAATCGATCTCGAAAAGCTCGGTCGTATCTTCGCATGAAGTCGGCGTGAGGATCGGCGCATCGATTTTTATAAAACCGTTATCGCGCATCCAATCGTAAGTCGCGTAGATGACCGCGTTGCGCACGCGCTGTATGGCCCACTGCGACGGAGCCCTAAGCCACAGGTGGCGGTTGTCCAATAAAAAATCCGGACCGTGTTCTTTTTTGCCGATCGGATAGTCCTGAACTTTTTGAATTAAAATGACAGAAGAAGCCTGGAGCTCATAAACACCTTCCTGCTTTGGGTGTTTAGTCACTTTTCCGGTAATGGAAAAAGAGGATTCAATAGTCGCCTCGGAAGCTGCTTTCCACGAGGCTTCATCAACAGATTTTTTTGAAACTACGACTTGGACAAATCCTGACCCATCGCGAATTTGCAAAAATGCAATGCTACCGGAAGAACGTACGTTATACGCCAAGCCTTTGATCGTGACCGACTGATCAACAAGATTATTAAACGCAGAAATAAAATTTGTCATAGATTGAATTATCTTAGGTGATTCTTTGTTTCAAGGCAACTATTTGTGATAACAAACAACCCGCCGAATAATATCCGACGGGCAAGAAATGACTGATTATACGTAGTGCATAGGCAAAGGCTTGTAGAAATGTCGCTCTTTACCCCTTAGCCGATTTTGGGTACTACGGCCGAACTGTCCTGATGTTTTCAGGGAAAGAACCCTGGGAACCGAACCGTTGCGCTGTCCTTCCAGAATCAGGAAGCACGTATAGGAACGGTGCTCGCCGATCGTAGCCCGGACAGCCCTATATCCGTCGCGAGTACCTTGTTTGACGGGCCGCCCTTTTTCGGCCAGGTTCAGAATGTGACCTTCAATATCTCGGATCACCTCATCCGCCAAGAGCAAGATGTCCTGCATATTCAGGTACTTAGGCAGGTTATCGAGTTCCTGTTTTCTCTTTTGAGGATTGCGCCAAAACGAACGGGCGATCTCTTCTGCGAGCCGCAAAGCTCCGAGCCTCCAGGATTTCGCTTTTTTCTTGAGATGCCGGTACAGGTATTCTTCAAGAACGCGCCCATGGCGCATATCGAGCTGCAAACAGGCGTAGGCAAGCAGTACGCGGTCAAACTTATCGATATACTTCGATCTCCTTCGGATCTTGGCGGCGATAGAGGCGGCGGCGCGGATCACTCCGTCCGCTGGCAGCGTAATATCATTCAGGCATTTCGGCAGGTCGTCGGAAACGCGAACCGTCCCGATTTCCTGCCGCTTCCTTTTTTGCCCGCTCTGCCAGCGTAAAACCGATGGCCTGTGGCTTGAGTTTAAAACCGCGCCCTTCGAGGCAGAAAAACGAAAGTGGCTTATTTTGAAAATTAATCTTGGTACACTCATTCACCACTCCTTGTGTTCTGTTCACCTCGCCAAAAATTCAACTTACTTTAAGAAAAGATCCGAAGAATCTTTATCCTTTTATTTGCAAATTGTCAAACCATCAATATCGGACTTGGCGCGCTCTCGAGCGGAGACTGTTCTAAAAGGCCTTGAACATATTCCGAAATTATTTGTAAGACCCGGGAATCGAATGAGCCGATTTTCGCTATGTCGGTTAAACTCATAACCGCTACTGCATTAACCAAAGAAAAATAATCCGATGACTTCACGATTTCTATTATCGGCGTGGCAAACCCAAGAAAACCAAGAAGACGAAGCAACGTGATCTGATAGAGAAGCTCTAAAATATCCCGATTGAAAGGCGTGGCTATTTCAGAGGCTCTGATCAAATCAATTAATAAATAAAAAATCCGATCATCAGAAATTCCGGGTCGGGTTAAAGTGATCAACATATCGCAGATACCGCGTATTAAAAACATGGATGGTAAAAACGACCTGTCTATCTTGGCCGGAAAATGAATAAGACGCGCCACCGCCAATTTATCAAAAGCCACGCCTCGCGCGATCATGACCTCTGATTCTGAAAATGGTTCAAGATGTCCGGCTTGTTTTGATTTGGGCAGACACGCACCACGGGCCACGGCCGTTAAAAGCCCGTATTCACGACCATACATATAATAACACCTGTCATGTTCCCGATAAGGCTCTTTTTTTAAAACAATTACTCGGTCACGGATATAGGGCATGAAAAAGTCAGAACTATTCCTTTTTTTTATTAAGCCAGCTCTGTAAAATTGCGGCCGCTTCCAGATCATCGCGTTTTTCTTTTTCACCGAGCTCCGTAGCCTGACGCGCCGCAAGCAACGATGACATGACTTCATTTTCTTCAAAAACCTTGATTCCCAGACCATCCAAACCCCGGATAAATTCTTTCACTTTCTTAACTTGTGCATTAACCAGCCTGGAGTCGCGCAGAGGCTTGGGTATGCCAACCACGATAGCATCGACCATGTCCCTAACCATTAAATCATGAATCTTGGATAAAACGGCCAACGCGCTTTCATTTAAAATCGTACCCCAGGGAGTCGCGATTTTTGAATCGGTGTCTCCCAAGGCCAAACCGATATTTTTCTCTCCGTAATCAATGCCTAGAACTCTCATATTTTTTTATCTTTATCAGGCCAGGGAGTTATCAACTCGTAGCCATTCTTAGTCACCGCAATCGTCACTTCAAAATGTGCAGCCAATGATTTATCATGTGTCTTTATGGTCCAGCCATCGTCTTCGACATCAACCTTCCAATGACCCAGAGTCACCATGGGTTCGATAGCGATCACCATACCGGAAACTAATTTCATTTTCGGGGTTCTGGGATCGCGAAAATGCGGAATTTGCGGTTCTTCGTGGATGCTGTGTCCGACACCGTGGCCCACGAGTTCACGCACGATGCCATAACCTTTGGGCTTCAAATGATCTTCGATGGCCACACCGATATCAGAAACCAAAGCGCCTTCTTTGACCACGGCCAGGCTTTTTACCAAAGATTCGCGAGTTGCCCGCGCCAAATTCCTCGCTTCCTCGCTAACCTCCCCCACCAAAACAGTCGTCGCCATATCGGTCGCGAGACCCTGGTACCAGCAGCCGATATCCAGGCTGACGATATCCCCGTCTTTAATGGTACGCGACGGATAAGCCGGACCATGAACCACTTCGTCATTAATAGATACGCAAAGCGCCGAAGGAAACGGCGGATCAGAGGGTGATATCTGGTACCCTAAAAAAGATGGGAAGGCGCCGCGCTTTTTAAATTCCTCGCAAGCGGCCCTATCCAGCTCATCTGTTTTTGATCCGGCTACACAAAGACACATTACTTTTTGCAGAGTTTTAGATAAAATTTCGCCGCCTTGTTTAAGGATAGCGATTTCTTCAGGTGTTTTTATGAGAGACATGATGCTTAAATTTTAAAACCTAATTTTGACATCTTGCGAACCAAATCATCGAACACGTACTGAATAGGCTGCTCACCATTAACTACCAATAAAACTCCGCGCTGTCGATAGTAAGACGCAAGCGGCTCAGTCATAAAATGATAAGACGCGAGACGCCGCTTAATCGCCTCTTCCTCATCATCCTGTCTTCTGACTACTTTGCTGCCGCAAACGGAACAAATACCCTGTTTAACCGTAGGCGCATAAACAATATGAAAAATCTGCTTGCATTTAACACATTGCCGCCGACCCGTAAGCCGCTTAATCGCTTCTGTATCTGAAATTTTTATGGAAACAGCCAGATTAATCTTGGTAATTCGATCCAAGTAAGTCGCCTGCTCAACGTTGCGCGGATAACCATCCAGGATAAAACCTCGCGATGAATCAATTTTTTTTAAACCCCGCGTTATAACGGCATTAACCATGTCATCCGGAGCCAGCAGACCACTTTCAACATAAGAACGTATTAATTTGCCCAGATGAGTGCTCTCGGCAATCTCCTCCCTGATAAATTCACCCAGACAAATAAGAGGCAGGTCAAAACGCTCCGCCAGGAGCTTGCCCTGAGTTCCTTTTCCCGAACCCTGCGGACCGAATAAAACCGCTCTGATCCTTTTGGTCATATCTGTTTAGTAATCCATAATGCAATAAAAGGCAAACCTGCGCCAATCGCCAACATAGGTAAAGCGGCCCGCGGACGAAGATCCTTGTTTTTCCAGGATAAAACCAGAATTGCCGCAAGTAAACCTAAAAGGACGATGAGACCATTCCAAAAACTACGCATGCCGGCACGAGCCACGAGCGTCATGGGCAATATCACGTCACCGGCACCCAATATCGCGGATCGGGCGGCGAGTCCGGTTTTTGTTTTATTGATCAATAATTCGTCACACCTTGATCCAAGATCTTTAATTTTTTTGACGACGATGATACCGGGCACTAAACCACGGGACAAGAGCGTCTTAACCAAATTCTCCGTCACTCCGCCGGGTGGCGCAGCTACATAATCATAAATCGAAAAACCGACAAGAACCAACAACAGCACTTCCGGCACCAGCCAGCCAGAAAAATCGATAGCCACACCCACGCCGCCGATAAGAAAAAACAAATCATGTAGCCAGACGGTGCGTAAAAATAAATAACACAATGTTAAAATCGAAGCAGAAGCCAACGCTCCGCCGAGCGGTAATATCAAAAGTAGCAGATACCAAACTCCTAAGAATAACGCCAACGTAATCGCCGCTTCCCATAAAAGACGGGACGGATTTTTTATCATAAAGGCAGCAGCGATCCCTGCTACCATTACTCCTAAAAAAACATATTGCCAGGAAGTCAGCATTCCAAAAACCGATGCGACGTTTAAGCTGATAAACCTTAAGACACCCAGGGTAATCAAACCCGACAAAATGTAATAAGTTAATAAAAATCGACGCATGATTACCCTATAATTTCAAATTAACACTCTTTATGAAAGTAGAATACATGACGACGCGAGATTAGTGAAAGCACGATAAAATTTTATTATTAAAAAATACCCTGCCGAGTTTGTAACCCGACAGGGATGAGATTTGCGACGTTACCGTCATGAACCGTCATGACGAAAGCGATTTGTCGATTTTAATCAGCGCTTCCCGTAGAGATTCTAAACCAGCTTTACCCACGACCCCGAAAGGTGTTTGACTGGTCCTACAGGACAAAACGATCCTATCGGACGTCTGGTGCGAGACTATGCCGTTTACCAGAAGTACGCAGGCCACGCTTCCTTGCCGGATTTGCTCCTCAAACGCAGGTAGCCGACGCGAAGCAGTCTTACCGGCAACATCGGGCCATTCGATTTCAGGTTGCCCCTCGATTTTAGCACGTAGCCACTCGATTTTTCTGGGCTTGGGCACGCCTCCTATTATAAGAATTTTCCCGCCTTCCCGAATACGGTCTAACAATTGCGGAACATCGAGATAATCGATTTCTGCGCGTGCTTCGGGCACCGGTTTTTTTCGTCTCTTATTGTCTGTACGTAACGGGTTAAATTCTTGGATCCTACGAGCTTCGATACGTCGAAGCTCTTCCTGGGCAAAATACATGAGATTAGTCCATGATTTATTCTCTCCCAGTTTAAGCCCCTCCACGAATCCCACCTGGGAATTGGTAGCCCAGAAAGTCAATCTTTGAATACCATAGTTTAGCCGCCTCCTTAGATCCTTCCTTTCTTCGGGTATATTCTCTAATGCGTATCTGGCTTTAGCCGCCAGGTATTGCATAGTCCAAAAAGACGTAGGAATATCGCTAATATTCGGATCGAAACGCCAAATGGCCCTTAGAACATCCTTGGCTATTTTTCTCGGATCACGATCCAGATCGATCATGAACTGCGTGATGCTTTTAATTTCATTCTGCAATTCAATCAGACCATCCGAAGAAGGCGCTGAATCTCTCGGGAGCTCAAGTGAAAAACGAAGAATGACCTCACCTGTTTTTGCTTCACAGGAAGAATCATCGCTCCATCTCCTCTCTCCGCCCCTGAAGACGATCGCGCCAAGACCTAGGGCTTGCGGTGGGTCCATGTTTGTCAAAGTTCGCCTCCAATTGCGGTTTTTCATTATTGACATAAAACATCTGTCTTGACAAGGGTTTGCGGTCATACAAAAAATCGCTCTTTTAAAGCGATTTTCTTGATTTATTGGCTAATTTATCGCCTTTAGTAGGCGTCATATTGCCGCATCGTAAGCTGCGATTCAACCTGTTTTACAGACTCAATTACCACTGAAACCACGATAAGCAGTGAGGTTCCGCCTATGGCAAACGTAGCCGATCCTCCGGCACCTTGCATGGCTATAGGCAAGACCGCAATTCCACCCAAAAATACCGCGCCAATCAAATTAATTCTATTAATAATCGCCTGAAGATAATCAGCCGTTGGCTTGCCTGGCCTGATCCCAGGTATAAAGCCGCCCTGTTTCTGTAAATTTTCAGCCACCTGATCGGGATGAAAAACAACGGCTGTATAAAAGAATGTAAAAACCGCTACCAGTAGGAAATACATTATGCCGTATATCAACTGATTTTGTATGATGGATATCACCCACTGCGCTGTCTGCGCCAACCACACCGATCTGGCCTGAACAAAAAGTTGAGCTACCAGCGAAGGAATCAAAAGAATAGAAATCGCAAAAATGATCGGGATAACGCCGGCCATATTTACGCGTAGCGGCAGACTGGTGGAACTGCCGCCAAAAACCGCATTCTGACCTCGAATCTGCCTGGCGTATTGTACCGGTATATCACGCTGACCTTCAGTAATAAATACCACGCCAACAACCGTAACTATAGTGAGTAATACATATAAGGCATAGGTTAGTATCTGCGAAGAATCATAACTCACAAATAATTGACCTACCTGCGTCGGCAAAGACGCCAAAATACCCGCCATAATCAATAGCGAGATGCCATTACCAACCTTCTTTTCAGACATGAGTTCACCGATCCACATGAGAAAGATCGTTCCCGCGGTTACCGTTACGATGATGGTCAAAATATGAAGCGTATCGGTATTGGTCAAAATTTTATACTGCGACTGCCGCAATAATTGAAGCAAAGTGAAAGACTGAATGATCGCCAAGGGAATCGTTAAAATACGCGTCCATTGATTTATCTTTTTTTGTCCGGCCTCACCTTCTTTTTGGATCTCTTCCAGCCGCGGTACGATCATGGCTAAAAGCTGAAAGATGATCGAAGCCGTGATATAAGGCGCAACACCCAGAGCTACGACGGCAAAATTACGGATCGTTCCGCCGGAAAAAAGATTCAGAAGACCCAAGACCTGATTCGCCTGAAAATATCTCTGCAAGGCAAGCGGGTCAACGCCGGGGAGCGGGATGTGAGCGGTCAGTCGAAAAATGACCATCATCACCAAAACAAAAATCAAGCCGTTCCTCACTTCTTTTGCGCGCCAAATCGCTTGAAATTTTTCCCACATAACGAATTATCTTTTTTCCATTTTAAATGATCCGCCGGCTTTTTGCACTGCTTCCTTTACTCGTGCCGAAGCCATGACGTTAACAAAATTCAAAGCGATCTCAATCTTTCCATCTCCCACGATCTTGGCAGATCTCGTCGCCTTGCTGACCAGCGCCTTCTTTTTAAGTGCTTTTAGATCAACCATGTCCTTATCTTTAAAATTCTTGGCAATTTTTTCTATAGACACGGATGCCGGCTTCTGATGCTGACTCTTAAAACCACGTAACTTAGGAAAGCCCAGGATCATCTGTTTTAAGCCTTTAAGCTTCAAATTCTTTCTCCCGCCGGTTCTGGCGCGTTGTCCTTTCGTACCTCGCCCAGCCGTAGTCCCTCGTCCTGAAGCATTGCCTCTGCCGAGTCTGAATTTCTTTTTTCTGGAACCCCTCGACGGAGCTATGGTATGTAATGCTAAACTCATATTTTTACTTTTTTGATTAAACAGTGGATTCCGATTTTGATTGTTTAGCCGGACGCAATTCACGTAACGCCTTAAAAGTTGCGCGGACGTTGTTAATTTTACTATTCGAACCAAGAATCTTTGAAACCACATTCGGTACGCCAGCCAGTTCAAGTACGATTCTAACCGCTCCGCCGGCTTTTATACCCGTGCCCTTAGGAGCCGGCTTGAGCAGTACATTAGCCGCAGAAAATTTTGCAATTACCGGATGGGGTATCGTGTCGTTGGTAAGCGGAACCGTGATAAGAGCTTTTCTCGCCCTGGTTGTTGCCTTTGAGGTCGCTGAAGCCACATCCAATCCTTTAGCCAAACCGTAGCCTACTCTTCCTTTCCTGTTACCTATTACGGCCAAGGCACGAAATCTCATGCGCTTTCCACCCTTGGTAACGCGGGTTACACGTGAGATTTCGATATTTTTTTCTTCATAATCAGACTCAAGCGGGATTTCAGATCCACCGGGTCTTCTTCCGTGATGCGGTCTTCCCGGGCCCCCGCCCTTGCCGCGACCGCGAAAAAACTGGCCGCCTCTGGCTCCCTTGTTTTCCGCCGGCTTCGTTACCGCCTTTTCATCGGTGGCATTAGGAGCCGGTTGTTTTTGTATATCTTGCGTCATAACACTCATTTATTAAAATTTTAAACCTTCAGATCGAGCGCCCTCGGCCAGTGCTTTAACCCTGCCGTGATATTTTTTATCACGCCTGTCGAATACAACCTGTGTAATCTTTTTTTCCTTTGCTTTCCCGGCTATCAACTTGCCGACCAAAGCCGCTATTTCGGTTTTTTTAATTTTCTTTTCTTTGATCTCGCCATCAGATGCCGCTACCAACGTACAGCCGCTTACATCATCGATTATTTGCGCGTAAATATGCGAAAGCGTTCGCTTAACTGTAAGCCGCGGTCTCGTTTCCGTTCCTTTTACTTTTGCCCTCACCCTGTTTATCCGACGGGTCCTGATGGCGGTCATGCGTTTTTCGTTCTTCATATCAATTTAATGTTACGCGGATTTGGTTGCCGTTTTACCCGCTTTGCGGCGTATGGTTTCAGTCGTATACTTGACGCCCTTTCCTTTGTACGGTTCAGGCGGTTTGATGCGTCTGATCCGTGCTGCCGTTTCACCAACTAACTGCTTGTCGATGCCGGAAAGTGTCAGAATCTGTTTTTCAACTTTAGCTTCTATGCCTTTAGGAATATTGAAAATTACCGGATGAGAAAAACCGACTTCAATAGTCAGCTTATCCGTACTATTCATAGCTACTTTAAAACCAACGCCAACGAATTCTAAAGATTTTTCAAATGATTTCTGGACTCCTTGAACGGCATTGGATATAAGCTGCCTCACCAGACCCCATAAAGCGCGTTGTCTTTTATCTTCTTCGTCTAAAACCGAAACTTCAAGCGTTTTCGTCTCATCTTGTTTGACGACTTTAATTGATGGTAGAAGATTCACTGATAAAGTACCCTTCGGGCCTTTAATAATCACGGAATCCGAAGCTACCGTTGCTTCTACGCCCGGTGGCAAGATAATGGGTTTTTTTCCAATACGAGACATATTCAAGGTCAAAATTCCAAATTACATTAATAAACTTCACATATCACCTCTCCGCCTAATTTGCGTTTACGCGCTTCTTTGTTTGTCATGATCCCGACAGAGGTAGAGATTATCGCTATACCAATATCCGAAAGTACTCGCGGAAGATTGGATGATTTTCGATAAATGCGTAAACCAGGCTTTGAAATCCGCTTAATCGAACGAATCACGGGTTCTCTGCCGTTGTATTTTAAGGCCAAAGAAAGATATTTTTTTCCATCTTCTGTCCACTCGGATACGTTCCCCACAAAACCTTCGTTTTCTAAAATTTTAGCCAACGAAAATTTTACCTGCGATGAAGGTAATTTGATTTCATCCAAACGCGCGGCCTGGCCGTTTCTGATGCGCGTTAAGAAATCGCTGATTGGATCTGTATGCATAATTTCTTTACCAGCTTGATTTAGTTACGCCCGGTAATTCACCGCGATTAGCCAGCTCACGGACGCAGATGCGGCATATTCCGAAGTGACGGATAAAACCGTGCCGTCGGCCGCAACGCCAACATCGCCTTACGGTACGAGTCATGAATTTCTGATGACGATTAGATCTAGCAATTTGTGCTTTAGTAGCCATAATTTCAATCTTTAAATGGGAAACCCAGAGCCCTTAATAGCGCCAGATTCTTTTCTTTTCCGTCACTGCCTAATGTTACCGTAACTTCAAGACCATGCACCCGCTCAACTTCATCCGGACGAATTTCCGGAAAAGGTAAAAACTCACGAAAACCGACGGTTAAGTTTCCGTTTTTATCAACAATCTTAGTGGATATTCCTCTAAAATCACGAACGCGCGGAAAAGTTACATTAAGCAATTTATCCAAGAAATCCCACATTCTTTTTCCACGCAAGGTCACTCGCATACCAACGATCATTCCTTTTCTGATTTTAAAATTAGAAATTGATTGTTTCGCTTTTGTTTTAACCGGTTTCTGACCGGTTATACGAGTTAACGTATTTTCTGTAACATCTATAAATTTAGGATCTTTAAGCCCTTGCGATAAACCCACAGAAATCGTGATCGCCTTAACCTTAGGCAAAGACATGGGATTTTTAAGTTTCAACTCTTTTTGAAGAGTCTTTTTTATTTCTTTATCAAAACGTTCCTTGAGTGTCATAGAGTTTTAGGTTTATCGTCATGTCTTACCTGTTTTCCATCAGAACCCAAGGGCTGCACATTTGAAATATGAAGCGGCATGAAAAATTCAACTATCTGCCCTTTTTGATCGGCTCGACGGACTTTCAAATGCCTCTTTGAAGCATTTACGCCTTCGACCACGACACGATTAAGACGCGGAAAAACCTGCAGAACCTTTCCTTCTTTCCCCTTGTCTTTACCGGCGATAACTTTTACCTGATCGCCTGTTTTGATTTTAATCTTTGACATAGGGTTACAAAACCTCCGGGGCTAAAGAAATTATTTTATTAAAACCGCGAGCGCGCAGTTCACGCGCAACCGGTCCAAAAATTCTTGTACCCTTAGGTTCTTTATTTTTTTCATCAATAACAACAGCCGCATTGTCATCAAATCTGATATATGTTCCGTCAGGACGTCTCGTTTCCTTGTGAACACGTACTAACACGGCGCGTACTACATCGGATTTTTTTACTGCACCGCGCGGATTAGCTTCTTTAACGACACATGTCACGATATCGCCAAGACCGGCGGTTCGTCTTTGATAACCGCCGTGCAACCTAATGCACTGAAGCTTTTTAGCTCCACTATTATCGGCGACGGTAAGCATTGTTCTATGTTGCACCATACTGGTTTCTGAGACTTTATTTATACGACGGTCTTAATTGTCTTTAAAAAGCGCCAGCGTTTGTCCTTGGACAAGGGACGCGTTTCTTCTATTTCCACCTCATCTCCCACCTTGGCCAAACCCTTAGGATCATGAATCTTGAAACGCTTTGATCGGGTGAAGTATTTTCCGTATTTCGGATGAGGAACCTGACGATCAATTCTAACCACCGCAGTCTTTGTCGATTTAGCCGAAACCACCAGGCCGCTTAGTCGTCGTCTTAATTTTCTTGTCGTCGATTTTTCAGTCATACTTTATTTGTTTCTTTATAAGCCATCTCAGCGATTATCGTAAGCGTCCGTGCTAATTCGCGTTTTAACCGTCGTAAATCCCTAACTTTCTTAATCTGATGCGTAGTGATCCTGAATTCTAAATCTTGAAGCTTAGAACGCGTCTCTACTTCCAGAGTACGTAGCTCTTCGATGGTTTTTTGACGTAATTCTTTGGCATCCATATAATTAATCCTGAGAAATAAATCTTGATTTGCAGGGCAGTTTGTAACTGGCTAAAACCAGAGCTTCTTTTGCTTGAGCGGCCGGAATACCCTCCATTTCAAAAAGCATGGTCCCTATCTTTACCGGTGCGACATAGTGGTCTACCGAACCTTTTCCGGCACCCATCGGCACTTCGTTTCCCTTCTTGGTTACCGGTCTGTCCGGGAATATACGAATCCAAATCTTTCCACCGCGTCGTGTATAACGTGTTAAGACGCGGCGACAAGCTTCAATTTGCTGCGAACTAACCCAGGCTGGAGCTGTTGCCTTAAGTCCGAATGATCCAAAAGCCAGCTCAATCTTATCGGTTGCTTTTCTTTTATTTCTCGCGCGACCCTTATGCCATTTGCGATGTTTAACCTTCTTTGGAATCAACATATTTTATGCGGCCGCTTCCGGCGTATTAATTTCCTGTTTCAATGATATTGTTTCGTCTCCTGATTTTGGCTTGACTTCAGTTATTCTGTTCCGGCTACCTCCAAAACGCCTCATGCCTCCACGATCCTGGCGAATATCTCTCGACGGAGTAGTCGGTTGGTATTGAGCTAGTTTATCCTGCTCAAAAATATCACCTCTATAAATCCAAACTTTGACGCCTATGGCTCCGGCCATGGTACGCGCGCAATCCTGGTAATAATCGATGTCGGCACGGAGATTCGTGAGCGGAATCTTGCCCCAGCCCAACCACTCGCGGCGCGCGATTTCGGCGCCGTTAAGCCGACCTGACACGGCGATTTTTACTCCAAGTGCGCCGGCTTTTTTCACTCTTTCGATAGCCATTTTTAATACGCGCCTGAATGGCATGCGACGTTCCAAATCCTGTATAACCTGCTGGGTTACAATCGTGGCTTCAAGCGATGCTTTTGGTACTTCGGAAATATTCAACTGAAACTGAACTTTTTTCCCAGGGAAAAAATGTTTTAAAAATCTTTTTTTCAAATCTTCAACGCCGGAACCAGAACGCCCGATAAGTAAACCGGGTTTTGCGCTTGAGATCGTAATGCTAAGAGCACCACGCGATCTTTCGATCGCCACCTGACTAACAGCCCCGTCTTTCAGTTCCTTTTTAAAGAATTGCCGTATTGCAAAATCCTGTTTGAACTGTGAACGATAAGCATCATCACGTGCAAACCAACGTGACGGCCAGGTCGTGGTCGTTCCTATGCGAAACATTTTTGGATGTACTTTGTGACCCATAGCTTTTCTATTTAGATTCGGAAGCCGCTATCGGCTTGCGTGGTTTAACCTTCTTTTCTTTTTTCGGTACAGCTTCATCAGAAAGTATGATTGTGATGTGTGTAGAGCGCTTCCTGATCGGAGTTGCGCGACCCATGGCTCTAGGCATGGAACGCTTAATCGTCATCCCTGCATCAGCGGTTATTTTTTTGATAAATAAAGTATTTTTATCCAGTTTAAAATTATGCTCAGCGTTAGCTACAGCTGATTTTAATAATTTTAAAACCGGTCCGGCAGCGGCTTTTTTAACGAAAATCAATTGTGTTTCCGCCGTCTCTACTTTTTTCCCGCGTATGGTATCTATAACCAACCTCACTTTTCGTGGTGACATTCTTAGATGACGTAGCATTGCTTTGACTTCCATAATTCAGGGCTTATTTAGCTGCTCCGGAAGCTGGTGCCGGCGCAGATCCGGCGGTAGCAGACGATTCAATGGCTTTCTGCATTTTTCCACCATGACGAACGAATTTTTTGGTTGGAGAAAATTCACCGAGCTTATAGCCAACCATATTTTCGACTACTAGTACAGGTATATGCGTCTTACCGTTATGGACACCAAAGATAAATCCAACCATAGCCGGAGTAATAACCGAACTTCGTGACCAGGTTTTTATGATGGTCTTATCTCCCTGTTTCAGCTTCGCTACTTTCACCAGGAGCTTTGGATCGGTGAATGGACCTTTTTTTAAACTTCTAGACATAATTGATTATTTTCTCGACCGGCGGCGCTTAATAATAAAAGCATCGGATCCTTTTCTCTTCCTTGTTTTTACACCCAGCGCATGCTTTCCCCACTTGGTCTTAGCATATTTCATGCCAATCGGATGCTTACCTTCACCACCACCATGTGGATGGTCTACCGGATTCATGGCCTTGCCGCGTACCGTTGGCTTAATACCACGTAAACGCATACGACCGGCTTTTCCATATCGGACCAAATGATAGTCGGGATTTGATACGGTTCCAATAGTAGCGAAACACCCACGAGGAATATTCCTGACTTCACCGGAAGGAAGTTTTAATGTCGCGAACTTACCTTCGAGCGCCATGATCTGTACTGAAACACCCGCACCCCGGGCTATCTGGGCACCTTTGCCTGGAACTATTTCCACTGCATGAACTACGGTGCCAACTGGGATTTTTTCTATCGGTAATCTGTTGCCAACTGATATTTCTGCCGTATCTTTTGAGGAAACTACCGTATCACCCACTTTTAACTTATCTGGTGCGATGATATAACGCTTTTCACCGTCTTTATAAATTACCAGCGAAAGTCGAGCGCCGCGGTTCGGATCGTATTCGATAGAGGCTACTTTCGCCGGAATATCGTATTTTTCACGCGAGTAATCTACGAGTCTTACATACTGTTTCACTCCTCCGCCTTTGTGGCGGACAGCTATCTTCCCATGGCCTCGCCCGGCCTTCTCTTTCCGAATAGCGATCAATGTTCTCTCTGGCTTATTTTTTGTAATATCAGAAAAATCCTGCACAGATGAGCGTCTGCGGCCTTTGGTTACTGGACGATAAATCTTAATCGGCATATTTTTTAGACACCTTCGTATAATTCAATCTTCTGACCACGTTTTAATGTGACATAAGCTTTTTTAATGCGATTGCGTCGACCGGAAATCCTACCTCGACGAACAACCTTTCCAATATTACGGACGATCCTGACTGAATCAACATTCACTTTATACAAAGCTTCAACCGCTTTGCTGATTTCAATTTTTGTCGAATCGATTGAAACATTAAAAACATATTTGCCACCAGAAGCTGAAACTGCCGCCTTCTCGCTTATACGAGGAGAAAGTAGCACGTGAGCAAAACGACCGCCCTTGGTCTTAACGGGAGTATATGTTTCTTCAGAAGTTTTTTCCACTTCTTTCGCTTCATCCTTTTTCTTATGCGCGGATGTTTTTTCCGGCACCTTTTTTAAACGATTAAAAATTCCCATATCATTCATGCGTTACGATACAATGATTCAAAAGCCGGAACAGCATCCTTCCAAAAAATTACCGTCGGATAAGCGAGCAGATCCATCAGATTCAAACTGTTTACGGTTTGGAGTTTCACATTTGGAATATTACGCACCATGCGCATCAGAATCGGATCTGACTTTGGTATAACAGCCAATACTTTTCTGGCTATCGGTAATTTGGAAAAAAGCGAGACAGCTTGCTTGGTTTTTGGCTCGGAAGGACTGAATGATTCCAATATTAAAAATTTTTCATTCTTAACCTTATCCGAAAGCGCCATAAATAAAGCACTTTGTCTGACACGACGATTTACCTTTACTGAAAAATTCCTGTTTCCACGCGGACCAAAAACTATTCCGCCGCCAACCCATTGCGGAGATCTTATTGAACCTTGTCTGGCACGTCCCGTACCTTTTTGCTTCCAAGGCTTCTTACCGCCGCCCCTTACTTCACCCTTTGTTTTCGTATGAGCGATTGATTTTCGACGATTAGCTTCCTGTGCGACAACTACTTCGTGGACAAGCGCCGGTTTAACTAAAACATCAAAATATTTTGGATTAAGATCCAATTCACCGGTATTTTTTCCTTCTTGATTGTATATTTTAACCTTTGACATATTCCGTAATATTTATACCGTTTTTATTTCGATTATCGAATTTCGTGCCCCGGGTACGGCACCTTTTAAGGCGATTATTCCATTGTCGCGTATTTCAATAACTTGTAAATTTTTTACGGTTACGGATTCATTACCCATATGACCAGCCATCCGTCTTCCTTTCATAACATGTTGTACTCCGCCGGCGCCGATCGAACCCGGCATGCGTTGCTGATCTTTATGACCATGAGATGAAGGATGGCCTTTAAAGTGATGACGTTTAACGACCCCTTGGAATCCTTTACCCTTGGAAATACCCGATACATCAACTTTGTCACCAACTTGAAAAATACCGGCTTCAACCATATCGCCGCGCTTGAATGAAGAAACATCTTCAAGCCTGAATTCTGAAAGAACACGCGGCTTTATCGGCAAATCCTTGGCGTGTCCTTCGCCTGGTTTGTTTAATTTTTTTACTGATATAAAACCAATTTGAACCGCACTAAAACCCTCTTTTTCGGCAGTCTTAATCTGAGTAATGACACATGGTCCGGCTTGCACCAAAGTCACGGGTACAACCGTCCCATCAGGACGGAAAATTTGTGACATCTCAATTTTTTTTCCAAGAATGAATTTCATACCTAGATACAATGAGGATTGATAGCAAAAATCCAGCACCTGCTACTCGCAACGATATCTCGTTGCTTTGGCTGGCGCTGGGCCAATCTGCGACGGAAAGGCAGGTAAATTTTTTAGAACATTCGTATTGCTTTTAACAACAGGGAGGTTATGCCGTAGTACTCACATCGCGGTGAGGGTTATTCCGATCTTATGTCGGAAAGCAACTTACTCCTTGGTAATTACAAATACGGTGTGCTTTTTTTCGAAACGCCTCTTTTGAAGCGCTCGGTACATCAGATGAAAATCTTCTCAGCTGATCTACCGAGCGCTCGAGGCGTAATTTTTACATTTTTATTTCAACGTCCACGCCTGCCGGAAGATTCAAGGAGGTAAGAGCCTCTATGGTCTTTGCGTTTGGATCTAAGATATCGACAATTCTCTTGTGAATGCGCATCTCAAATTGTTCGCGGGCATTCTTGTGAATAAACGAGGAACGGTTCACTGTCCATTTCTTTTTTTCGGTAGGCAACGGGACTGGGCCAACCACGCGCGCACCTGTTCTCTCGGCGGTATCAATGATAGTCCTGGTCGCTTGATCAATTATTTTATGATCAAAGGCTCTGATCTTGATGCGGATCCTGGATGATACTTCTTTGGTAACCGTTTTTTTTGATTTAGTTTCCGTCATGGTCGTTCCCGTCCCCTCGATTTTATCATCGAGAGAGACTTTACGGGGCAATTTTACTTGATAATTTTTGTTACTACGCCGGCGCCGACCGTCCTGCCGCCCTCGCGGATGGCGAAACGCATTTTATCTTCAATGGCAACCGGGCTGATTAACGTAATATCCATATTTACCGTATCACCAGGCTGTACCATGGCTACACCTTCCGGGAGTTTAACTTCGCCGGTAACATCAGTTGTACGGATGTAAAACTGAGGTTTATAGCCAGTAATAAACGGCTTATGTCTTCCACCCTCTTCTTTGGTTAAGGCGTAAACTTCAGCCTGGAATTCAGTATGCGGAGTCATTGATCCGGGTTTGGCCAACACCATACCGCGCTCTACCTCATCTTTCTTGATACCGCGAAGTAGTAATCCGGCATTATCTCCGGCACGACCCTCGTTAAGCTGTTTATTGAACATTTCAATGCCGGTTACGACTGTCTTTCTGGTATCACCCAAACCGACTATTTCGATCTCTTCGTTTATTTTAATTTCTCCGCGCTCTATACGACCGGTAACAACCGTGCCACGACCTTCAATGGAGAATACGTCTTCAACAGGCATGAGAAAAGGCTTGTCTGTCTCACGGACTGGTTCTGGAATATATTCATCCAATTGTTTGATAAGCTCCAAAACAGGCTTGGCGGCATTTTCATCAGAAGGATTTTCTAAAGCTTTGAGAGCTGAACCGCGGATAATCGGTGTTGTATCGCCAGGATATTCGTATTTCTTTAACAAATCTCTGATTTCCTGCTCTACCAAATCTATTAATTCCGGATCTTCAACCATATCGACCTTGTTAAGAAAAACGATGATATTAGGCACACCGACCTGGTGGGCTAATAGAATATGCTCGCGAGTCTGCGGCATAGGACCATCAGTGGCCGCAACAACCAAAATAGCACCGTCCATCTGAGCCGCTCCGGTAATCATGTTCTTGATATAGTCGGCATGACCCGGACAGTCGACGTGCGCATAGTGACGTTTTTCCGTTTCGTATTCTACGTGAGCCGTAGCGATCGTGATACCGCGCTGTTTAGATTCCGGAGCTTTGTCAAGAGCCTCTATGCGCTTTTCATCGGCTTTCATGCCGTGCGCAGCCAGCACCTTTAAAATAGCAGCGGTAAGCGTTGTCTTACCGTGGTCAACGTGACCTATTGTGCCCACATTTACATGTGGCTTTGAGCGAGAAAATGCTTCCGCCATAACGAGTTATATAGCTTTGGAATCTCGTGAATGCGAGAGTCCCTTTAAAAGTTAAAATTTTGTAGCAGAACTATAGCAGGTGCTTTTGGATGATGCAAGGACCTAAACCCATGTATTTCTTGGCTTAATCATCAACAATGGACTCTGAAATGTACATCTGAATCAAAAATACCCTTAGTTTAGCGTATTTTTTAATTATTTTTTATTTAGTCTCATCTACTGGCTCTAAATAAAAACGCTCATCTAACGGAATATCCTGACCTGCCGCAGATCCGGAAAAAGAATCCTGATCACCGATCTGTTTATTAGACGACGCTCCCGCGCCCCCTAAACCGTCATGAGATTCGGTTTTCATAGACGTTTTAATTGGGGACTCGCTAGCCAAAGCCTCGAACTGTTCAAGAGGCAATACAACCATAGGATCTCGTGCGCCAAGATCGGTTACGATTACCGGCAAACCGAGTCGTCTGGCTGATTCAAAAACTTGCTGTATAGACATAGTTTGAAACTATCTAACAGTAAATACTTAGAAGATGCAAGCTGCATAATAAACAGAAAATTCATCAGGCTAAAAAATCGCTTTTCTAATTACATTTTTGATCGTAACTTTTTACTTCTTCGATCTTCCTTCAACGATAGCGGCCTGGATATTTTGCGGCGTTTCGGCGTAATGATCGAATTCCATGGAGTACGAAGCGCGGCCCTGAGTCATGGAACGAAGCGTGGTCGCGTAACCGAACATTTCAGACAGCGGTACGTATGCTTCGATGATTTTCGCGCCCATTCGTTCTGTCATCTCGTTAATCTGCCCGCGCTTTGAATTCAAATCTCCGATCACGTCTCCCATATATAATTCCGGTGTCACAACTTCCACTTTCATGATCGGTTCCAAGATAGCGATGCCTCCTTTTTTACAAGCGTCTTGAAAAGCCATGGAAGCAGCAACCTTGAAAGCCGCTTCGGATGAGTCAACGTCATGATAAGAACCGTCATATACCGTAGCCCTGATATCAACTACCGGATAACCGGCGATAACACCGCGTGATAAAGCTTCCTGAATTCCTTTGTTGATCGGCTGGATATATTCACGTGGAATAATTCCCCCTTTGATTTCGTCAACGAATTCGTAGCCCTTGCCACGCTCCTGCGGTTCGACCCGGAGCCAGCAATGACCGTACTGCCCGCGACCTCCTGATTGACGAATAAATTTACCTTCGCCTTCAGCCGCTTTCTTAAGCGCTTCTTTATACGAAACTTGCGGCTTGCCAACATTGGCTTCGACTTTGAATTCGCGCTTCATGCGATCCACGATAATTTCCAAATGTAACTCGCCCATGCCGGCAATTAGGGTCTGCAGGGTCTCGTCATCCGTGCGTACTCGGAAAGATGGATCTTCTTCAGCTAATTTCTGCAGAGCAACACCCATCTTTTCCTGATCCGCCTTCGTCTTTGGTTCTATGGCGATTTCGATAACCGGCTCAGGAATGGTAATAGATTCAAGAATAATCGGATGATTTTCATCACATAATGTATGCCCTGTGAATGTGGCTTTAAGACCGACAGCGGCCGCAATCTCACCAGCATACACATGGTCAACATCCTCGCGGGAATTGGCGTGCATGCGAACGATACGGCCGACACGTTCACGTTCACCTGTTTTTGTATTTAAAACATATGAACCAGCTGCCAGATTACCGGAATAAACACGAAAATAAATCAGTTTGCCTACAAACGGATCTGAAACGACTTTAAAAGCCAAAGCCGCAAATGGCGCGCTATCATCTGCCGGACGTTCTTCGATATTTTCTTCATTGCCAGGTACATAGCCTTTAATAGCAGCAACTTCGAGCGGCGAGGGGAGGTAATAAATCACGGCGTCGAGCATGAATTGCACACCCTTGTTCTTTAGGGCTGAGCCACACAGAATCGGAAACATATCCTGCTTAATGACGGCCTGATGAAGTGCGGCGCGAACCTCATCAACCGAAAGCTCTTCACCCGCCAAATATTTATTCATAAGCGCTTCGTCAGTTTCGGACAGCGCCTCTAAAAATTCTCCGCGGAGTTTTTTTGCCTCTTCCAGAGTCTCGGCCGGAATATCCGATTCCTCAATCTGCTGACCCATGTCGTCTTTATATATCTCAGCCTTCATGGTGATTAAGTCGATGATGCCACGAAAATTATCCTCAGCACCGATAGGCATCTGGATCGGATAAGCTCGTTTGTTCAAACGGTTTCTGATAGATTCCACGTCTTTTGTAAAATCCGCGCCCATGCGATCGAGTTTATTTACAAAACAAATACGCGGCACGCTGTATTTATCAGCCTGACGCCAAACGGTTTCGGATTGCGGTTCAACGCCGGCCACGCCGTCGAAGACCACGACTGCGCCATCAAGCACGCGCAAAGACCGCTGCACTTCGATGGTGAAATCGATATGCCCGGGAGTGTCAATCAAATTCATACGATGACCTTTCCAAAAACAAGTCGTAGCGGCCGAGGTAATAGTAATACCGCGCTCGCGCTCCTGTTCCATCCAGTCCATGGTAGCTTCGCCTTCGTGCACTTCGCCGATCTTGTGCTTGCGGCCGGTATAAAACAAAACGCGCTCGGAGACAGTGGTCTTGCCGGCGTCGATGTGAGCAATAATCCCGAAGTTTCGGGTATCTTTGAGAGAATATTCTCTAGGCATAGCGATTTCTTTTTATAGTTCGTCTTTTTTGTTGTACAAAAAGCTATCTCCCTAAAATAGAGACGCCTTTAAATCAAGAAATTTCTCGATTATCTCGAGACAATAATTATTATTGCGATCAGTGCCGTCATCCATACCGCGATTAGCGCGCAAAGTGCGCGAAGGCGCGGTTGGCTTCAGCCATCCTTTGTACGTCTTGTTTCTTTTTCACAGCGTCACCCGTATTCTCGGCCGCGGCCATGATTTCGGTTGCTAGTTTTTCAGCCATGGGCTTGCCTTTCTTTGATCTGGCGGCCAATAAAATCCAACGAAAAGCAAGCTGAGTGCGACGGTCAGCGCGAACCTGCATAGGGATCTGATAATTAGCTCCGCCCACGCGTCTGGATTTAACTTCGAGTAAAGGTGAAATATTTGTCATAGCCGTCGTAAAGACTTCCAAAGCCGGCTGCTTGGTTTTTTCGGCGATGATATCAAAAGCCTTGTAGACAATTTTCTGTGCCGTAGATTTTTTTCCATCCTTCATCACATAATTCACGAATTTCGCTACGACTGGTGACGCATGTTTTGGATCGGCGTTTATTTTTCGGCGCGGTGCTTGTTGACCTCTCATAATTTATTTGGATGCAGTTTTAGCGCGCTTGGTTCCATAGAGCGATCTGCTACGTTTACGATTCTGTACGCCCTGGGTATCAAAAACGCCGCGCACAATATGGTAACGAACGCCCGGCAGGTCTTTAACGCGACCGCCGCGGATGAGGACGATGGAGTGCTCCTGAAGGTTGTGTCCCTCGCCGGGAATATATGCCGTGACTTCCATGCCGTTAGATAGGCGGATACGCGCAATCTTACGAAGGGCGGAGTTCGGTTTCTTTGGCGTCATGGTCGTTACCTTGGTACAGACTCCGCGCATAAAACCGGAACCACGCTTAAGTTCCGAACGCTTGCGATGAAGCGAATCGAGACGTGACCGAAGTGCCGGACTTTGGGATTTACTTTGTGCAGAACGACGTCCGCGCTTAATCAGCTGATTTATTGTTGGCATGTTTTTAGTGGCCGAAATATAGCAATTATAACTACAAACCGTCAAGGTCTATAACCTATAGATGGCGTATGAGTTGAGGGATGAATAATGTAATAAAAGCCATCAATACCAGAGCTAAATCCATAAAATAGATCCCATAATGTCGCCATTTCCGCGTATCCCTGTACGCCCACACGGCAAAAACTGCGGCCCCGATAACCGGAATCCATATAAAATTCTGCTTGGTTATGAGCGGAATAACCAAAAGAGCAGAGATAAATATCCAAATTACGTATCGCGAAGTCAGTATCGCATCGCCCAGATCCTTAATCAGCCGCGACAATCCAACTAGTATAGCCGCGCCGAAAAGCATTCTGGTTATCCAGGCCGGGCTGGAGGCGTCACGCAATGCAACGGCGGCCCCGACCCAGGAAAGACTGAGCCCTATCACGGCATTGCCAAGCGAGCTGGTCAGCAAGCTATCGCCCAAACCTGCACCATATCTGGATAAAAACCACATTGCTATCGAAGCAGAAAAAATTCCAAGAAAAACAGGCCAACCTAATATCCAGGCGCCAAACAAACAGACGGTTAAAAGAACGTTTCTGATGCTCTCCAAATCCTGGAGGCTGACTTCGCCGCGCGGCAAAGGCAGATCGACTTGATGCAATTCATCTTGAGCGAGATTATCCATATCGCGACCGAACCTCCACCAGGCAATCCAAGACAAAATGACGATTATAAAAATAATCAGAGCTAAAACATCTGTGTAAGAAGTTCTGGGACCCTGCGATGTTAAAGAAAGCGAAACACCGATCGCGACCGGCAAAACCCAAAGCACGGAATTTTTTGTAGATATTCTTTTTACCAGTCCCGTCGGGACGCGAATAGATTTAATGAATATTAAAATCAATAAAGCAGTAGTGATTAAAAAAATTATGGAAGCATGCGTCATTAATAAAGTGCTTTCAGCCTGCCTCCCGATGGGCAATAAAAAACGATCCAACTGTGATTGTGACCAGTAACTTATCGAATGTAACCTGACTAAAACCCTAAAAGTATCGGCTGTAGTAGATACGGTCTGACTCAGGCTCCGCGAACCTAGCCAGGCGATCAAGCTCATAAAGTTATAAGAAAAAATAAGTGTCAAATACGCTCCTCCCGAATACAGCCATGATTTGGCTTTTGATACTCCGGAGCGTGATAAAAAAATTCCAAGACCCAAAAAAACAACCAATGGCAAAAATCTGATTTGTACCAACGAACCAAAACGCGTCGGATACAAACCAAAAGAAATAATGTTTAACCAGGCTTCGTACGGTGAGAGAATGAGATAGGAACTTCCATCGTTCCAAATTTTAAAAAAAGAGGCGATGATTCCAATGGAGGCTCCTATCAAAACCAGGGCACAAGCACCGGAGACAACATCCGTGCTTCTCTCGCGTCCGGCCATAAGCCAAAAAACAATAGTAACAACTGTCGAAATTGCATAAAAAGGCAGTGTACCAAGTATTATCTGCTGAATACCCGGCATACCGGAATCAGACAAAATAGCCGATAGCAGACCGCTCATAAACGATATTGCAAAACATATCTTAAGCAGATCTTCGGCACTGACGGAACGTTTTATGGTTGGCAATAATTTCATATCTAAAATGAAATCAGGTTAGTCACGAAATTATATGCGATATGAAACAAACCGGAAAACAAACCGAGCCCGCCGAAAGAATCCGCTAAAATTAAAATTAATAAAATCATGGGGCCGCGTGTTTCCAAAAAATTCTTGGCAACAACGTATTTAGGCTGACTTAAAAATGACAAAAGCGGTTTTGACCCGTCGAGCGGCGGAAGTGGTATCAGATTAAAAACCATGAGAGCGATGTTCAATTGACTGCTGATATATAAAAAAACGACCAATAAATTATTCGGACCGAGTTTGGGCGCTAATATTACTAATAAAAAAATGGATAAAGCAGCCAAAAACAGGTTGCTAAAAGGACCTGCGGCCGCCACCATGGTCGGCCCCCATTTTTGCCATTTTAAGTTATAAGGATTATACGGTACTGGCTTACCCCAACCGAAGCCTATAAGAAAAACCGCTAAAAAACCGATTAAATCGATGTGAGCCATGGGATTCAGGGTCAGCCTGCCCATTCTTTTGGCGGTTGAATCGCCCAGGTACGTGCTGGCTAAAGCATGCGAAAACTCATGTATGGAAAGAGCCAGCAAAAATGCCACGGTCCAGGCCAAAAAGATGAAAGGTTGTTGAAATAAGTATGAAATCATAGTTACGAGTTCGTTTTTACCGTTAACGCTTGTCAAGCATAACGCATTCGTGTACAGTTACGCCACTTATTTGGAATATGTCTAGAATAGATCAACTCACCGGCCGCGGACCGCTCTTCGGCCAGACCAGAAGCCACTCCAATATTGCGTCCAAGCGCAGACAGAATTTGAATTTACAAAAAATCAGAATCGGCGGCGTACGCGTCAGAGTATCTGCCAGAACCTTAAAGACGTTGAAGAAAATTGCAAAACAAATGAAGGGCGAGATCCCGACGCTCAAGCAAAAGAAAGCAGCTAAGCGAGTAAACGTAAAAAACAAAAGCTAACAGCTGGCATTCAGTGATTAGTAGTTTTAACGCCAGCCGCTTATCCGAACTCCCGCTCGCTGGTTTTTTCGATTATTTTCATGGCTTCCTCGGCCGTATCCACCAGCCGCATAATCGCAAGTTCTTCTTTGGCTATAAATCCATACTCTTCGCACATGATGTTAGTCATCCAATCCAATAAAGGCTGCCAGAATTTTTTTCCTATTAAAATCATGGGTACGGTTCGCGGGATCTTCATGGTTTGAATTAAAGTCAGCATTTCGGTCATTTCATCCATCGTCCCACCGCCTCCAGGAAAAAAAATGTAGGCCTGCGCTGACGCCGATAGCATGACTTTTCGAGTAAAAAAATAATGAAAGCCCATGGCTTTATTCACAAAATCGTTGCGGCGCTGACCCATGGGAAGCTCGATGTCCAAACCGATTGATACGCCGCCGGCATCTAACGTTCCTTTATTCGCCGCTTCCATAATCCCCGGCCCTCCTCCCGTGATCACACTGTACCCTTTTTTTCCGAGTAATGACCCTAGCTTTTCCGCTAATTTGTAATACTTACTGGAAGGCATGGCACGGGCACTGCCAAAAATCGTTACTTCCTTTTTTAGTTTTGATAAAAACTCAAAACCCTCAACAAACTCAGCCATGATCCGAAAGATCCGCCAGTTCACGTTTTCGGTAAAAATCGGGCCTTCGACCGGCACGCACTTGTTGCCCGGTGAACACAGCCAGTTTACATAACGCTTATTACCCGCCTCACTAATACTGACCGTCACTTTCTTTTGCAAAACGCTTTTTTTGTCTTTGCTTGATTTTTTTGATGACATATTTCTTAATTATCTTATTCGTTTAACTCTGCTTTAAAATTTTTACCCGGTGCTCCATGCTCCGTGCTCCATACTCAATTCTATCATCGCACTTCTTCACAAAGATGCGGATCCTGCAGTGCCTGCTCGACTGATTTCAAAAAAGCCTCAAGCTTATTCCTCTGCCAGCATGGGCCGAGTGGGATACGGTCCGGCTTTTTGCCGCGACATCTTATTTCCAGGGTTTCTAATCCTCGTTCCATGTTAAATCCCTCATAAATCAAAAGTAAACCTTCGAGATCCACGAGCGGAACCAGACGGCGGCGGCTGAAAAGCGAACGATACTCTATCGAATGGTCAACTAATTGAAGTCTCTCTGACAGGCTGTCAAAAAAATACAACCAGGCCGCGATGGTTAAGGCGGATAAAATTAAAAATTGAGAATCCGTAAAAAACCTGAATTGCGCGGCTAAAAACACGGCAGAAGTAATCACTGCGCATACAACCAGAATAACCGCTCCACCCAGCGTTAAAAATTCGGCCTTAACCTCTCTGATGCAGAGTGTTTCGCGTGGCTGTCTAACCGGGCGTTCCGGTGCAAAAACTCCAAGTACCTTCATATTGAACATGGTAATGCATGGCGGACTATAAGTCACTCTTAATAAAAAATGGATTTACTTCTATCTGTACGGACTCCCTGGCGCATTTTTTTGCATTTTTTTATCTAACAACTCCACAGCCTGAGCCAGCCTTTCCCTTGCATCATTAATGATCTTTATTACCTCTTCATGAGGAATGACTTTATCCGGAGGACATGGACCGATTTTAAGCGGAGCTTTATCGCGGGGAAATTTTTTCCTGGTTAACCAGGAACGCGTGCCGTACGCCGCATTCCAAAACGTTTCCAAATCATCAACGATCTTTTCCATATCTGCGCGCAATCCATCGAAATTAAAACTGGAAATATGAGAAAGGCTATCCTTGTTATCGGCATTTTCGTGAAGATCACGAATAGCTCGTCTGAAAACATCATCGTTATAAAGTAGTCCCCAGAATTTATCCCACTTTATCATCCATTCAGTCTGTTCGTTCGTGTTTACATGCAAACCGTCTTTCTCCAGATCTTTGACAGGCCTTCCATCTATCTCATGGATCCCTACATGCTCATAAACATGATTATAAAAATTAAATTTTATTCCACGGTTTCCCTGTTTTACTTCATAAATCAAACTAACATCGCGCGCATCCGGCGAATAGTCTGGTCTCTGATAAAAAATTTGATAATCTAATCTAACCCGGACTCCGTTTGGTTTATTTATTTCGTGTCTTATGATTTTTGAACCATCCTCGCCATAGCTCTCAAAGCCTACCTTGCGCGTCTCTTGCGATCGTGGATCAAGAACCTCGAAATCAAAAGCCTGCTCAGGTTCATCCGCATACTTTTTTATCATCTCTCGATTCAGTTGCGTCAGAAGATCCAAAGAACGGGCCGTCACTTCCCCGGAAATAAAGCTACCCTCCGCTTCAGCTTTTGCCTCGGGCTTAGCGGACGCGGATTTCGGAGTTGATTCAAAAGGATTCATGTTTTGTATTCTAACGTATTCCTGAATAACATCACAGCTCATCCGGATAGGGAGCAACCTCCCTGGAATAAAAAAAATCCCCGGGTGCGCAACCGAGGATTTTTTTTTATTCCTGACCTGATTACAAGACCGCTTCCTTGGTTGCCTTAGCCACGCGGAACTTAACCACGGTTTTGGCCGGGATCTGGATCTCCTGTCCGGTGGCCGGATTGCGGCCCATGCGGGCTTTGCGATGGACCTTAACTAACTTTCCAATACCTGGAACCGTGAATTCGCCGGATGATTTAACCGTTTTATAGGCCATCTCAACCAGCGCTTCGAGAAGCGCTACGACATCTTTTTTAGCTAAACCTGTCTTATCTGCGAGTTCACGCATCAATTGCGATTTTGTCATTTTACCCATATGGGTTGTTTAAAAATGAATCTATGACACGGCTTTCGTCTTTAACTGCAGAACAGGCAGAGAGGGAGGCCTTGCGCTTCGCGATAAAAAATCCGCGATGGGTAATGACCGAATCTCTCTCGACGATATTATGCAATAAAAACGAAAGTCATGAATGAATTAGTTTTAATGTCCACAGAATACGGCTCTTGCTCAAGCTTCGCAAGAGAATAAGCTATTTTTGTCAATACCATTGTCCGAGAAAAAGACAAGCCCCGGTCATAACGGCCGGGGTGAGTTGAGAAAACAAACAGGATGCTTAGTTACTTTTTTTGTGCGTCACTATTTCTTCAAGGTGCATATACAATGAGCAAAAAGCGAAAAAAATCGCTATATAGAGCGCCATGCTCAAAAATCCTACGCTCCATTCATCATGCAATAAATCAAGACAAATGGCCGTCGTCTGAGTCCAGACCTTGGCTGCTCCCCAGGGATTTGCATCCGCCTTAACTTTCAGAAGCCTTTTAATCGGACGTATGAAAGTCAGGAGCGCATCCAAAATAAAAATTATTACAATTATTTCGGTAGATACCTGACTGCAGGCAAAACAGAATGCGCCCAGGATAAAAATCTTATCCATGGTTGCATCGAAAACCGCACCTGTTTGCGTTGCCTGTTTGCGTATCCTGGCGAGCGGGCCGTCGAACAGATCGCAAAGAGATGAAAGCAAGACTATGGAGACGGCTACTGCTGATTGACCCCGAAAAACAATGAGCGGACCCAAAAGAATCGCACGTAGCGCAGTCAGATGGTTAGGTTTTATCCAACCTGGAACGTATTCAAGCAGCGGCTTACGAACGATACTATCGAATTCTTCTGCCATGTCTCCTCCGTAAATGTAAAGGACTTCGGATAATCGAATCACCATTAAGATATTTAGGCAAGAGAATAATTCAACCCCTTGAATGCACCTCATTTTTCAGCTACTATCCTGACGCGACAGATAAAATCGTCCTTCGAGTCGGGTCAGGTTGTCTACGAATGATTTGACGGGCTATGGCGCAGTTGGCTAGCGCGCATGCATGGGGTGCATGAGGCCGTGGGTTCAAGTCCCACTAGCCCGACTGGGTGGATGATTTAATGTTGTTAACATAGGCTAATGAAAATTAAGCTGATTGAAAAACTCCGTCATCTTAGCAAGGCCGATACGGCTATAGCCGGCGGCAAAGGCGCGTCGCTTGGTGAGATGATGCAGGCGGGCATTTCAGTCCCCCCCGGTTTTGTTGTACTCGCCGCTGCTTTTGAAAAATTCCTGAAAGAAACGGATTTAAATATTGAAATTGATGCGATCTTACGTTCCGTCGACCATCAAAAAATTCACACCATCGAAAACGCGTCAGAAAAAATCACAAACCTGTTGATGCGCCTGGAGATGCCATATGATCTGGCACAAAAAATTCAAAAATCTTTCAAAGAGCTTGATGCGAAATTCGTTGCCGTCCGTTCGAGCGCAACTGCCGAAGACAGTTCAGAGGCGGCTTGGGCCGGCCAACTTGAAAGCTATCTCAATACTACAAAAGAAGACCTGCTGGAGAATATAAAAAAATGCTGGGCTTCCCTTTTTACGTCGCGGGCAATTTTTTATCGGTTTGAAAAAGGACTCTACAGACAAAAAATATCTGTTGCGGTAGTCGTGCAAAAAATGGTTGAAAGCGAGGTTTCGGGCGTGGCTTTTTCCGTGCATCCGATTACCCAAGATAAAAACCAGTTGATTATCGAAGCTGGCTTTGGACTTGGCGAGGCTATCGTCTCGGGGCAAATCACACCGGATAGCTATGTGGTCGAAAAACAACCGCAGAGAATTATAGACAAGAATGCAGAGACCCAATTACGCGGATTTTACCGCGCCAAAAAACACGGAAATGAATGGCGTAATATTCCAAAAGAAAAAGGAGAAAAGCAGGTTCTATCAGATAAAGAAATACTGATGCTGACGAAAACCATTCTTAATATTGAAAATCACTTCGGCTTTCCCTGCGACGTTGAATGGGCTAAAGAAAAAAATAAATTTTATATTTTACAAAGCAGACCCATTACCACTCTTAAAAACAAATCGATCAATAAGCCTGATATCCTCGATTATCTAAAAAGCCAGCAATGGTTTTTCGGCGTCAGAGCTGATGAATCATTACTGTTCTATTCCGCAAAACGAAACGGTTACCATAAATACATCAAGCGAGAATATGGAATCGAATTTGCGGAAACATTGCTATTTCCCCTTAAAAATAATTATCCGGTCAGGGTTTTTAATCTTCGCCAGGCAAAAAAATTTCATGCGATTTCTGATAAAAAAATCCTAAAAAATCCCCAAATATTAAAAACTTTCATTAAAAATGATGACTCTGTTTATGAAAAAATAAAAGTCGAAGGCCTGAAACTCATCTCGACTATTAAAAAAGACGACCTCAATGAGAGCCGGCTATCATTTAAACGAATCATGAGCCTCTATGAAATGGCAAGTGCGAATTTTATTATTATTTTTTCCCTGGGCCTTAGTCTGGCTAAAAACAAATACGAATTAAAAAACATTAAAAGCATAGTGAAAATCCATGACGTTTGGCGAAACAGCGTCGCTTTTAAAGAAGAAGTAGTCGGTGAAAACCTGTTTTATTTTTTCAGATATTTGTTAAAAAGAAAAAAAATAAAACTTACCCCGTTACTTTTAATGAAATACCTGACGCTAAACGAAATCGAAGCTTGGTTAGATAAAAATCTGATGGATAAAGAGATGATTGAACTTGTAAAAACGAGAAAAAAACAAGGATTTATTTATTTAAATCTAAGAAATGGCGGACGAGAAGTCATTGACGATCCAAAGGAAATTACGGAAATTAAAAAATACTTTTCTAAAATAAAAAAAGAATCCAAAAAAACAAACAGCGGAGCAATAACCGGACAAGTCGTCTACGCCTCAAAAAAAACGATCCGAGGCAAGGTCATCGTTATTAAAGATAAATCTGAATTGAAAAATAAAAGCCATCTGTTCAAAGACAAGATTCTGGTAGCCATCCAAACCACACCTCACTATATTCCGTATTTAAAAAAAGTTAAGGCCATAATTACCGACGAAGGCGGCCTAACCTGCCATGCGGCCATAGTTGCCAGAGAATTTAAAATACCCTGCATCGTTGGAACTAATACGGCCACGGAAATTTTAAAAGATGACGATCTGGTAGAGTTTGATACGAAAAAAGGAACGACCGTAAGAATTAAAGAATAAAAAATATTTTATAAAAACCGCCGGTTAAGCGGTTTTTATTTTGACGTCCGAGTTTAGTCGGAGAGATTTTCGGTTCTTCTCGATATGTGAGCACAACGCCATGGGCGACTTTTCGGACAGATTGCTCCATCCTAGTGCCGACCCGTGACTGAACGCTGCGAGACCGTCATCGCCCCGGGATTAACCGGGACTGAATCATGGCCCCAAGAACACGATTTAGCCCGAAATCTCGACCCGACTTGTACTCAGACATATTAAGCATGTCTAAAAGGAGAAGAGTAGTCAAGAAAACGATCGCGGCTGTAAACAGGAAATAGAAATGTCCGGTTCTGCGGGAAATAGAAATGTCCGGTTTGTTAGGTTGTTGGCATAAGGGTTCTCCGTTGCGGTTCCGACGCCCAAGTCCTCCGTTCCATGATCTCCCTGTAGAGCACGTCCTTG
>JBDRFZ010000043.1:0-15320 GCA_043818395.1 Patescibacteria group bacterium | reverse complement strand
GTTGACGATCATGCAAAAGATCCCTCGACAAGCTCGGGACGACGGACGACGAGATCGGGATAATAAAAATACAGAATCAAAACAGCAGATGTCGTCCTGAGCGTAGCGTAGCGGAGCGGAGTCGAAGGATCTTTTGTTGTTGACGATCATGCAAAAGATCCCTCGACAAGCTCGGGACGACGGACGACGAGATCGGGATAATAAAAATACAGAATCAAAACAGCAGATGTCGTCCTGAGCGTAGCGGAGAGGCTCTGTCGTCCTGAGCGTAGCGGAGCGGAGTCGAAGGATCTTTTTTAGTCTGACGGATCGTACAAAACAAGATCCCTCGACAAGCTCGGGACGACAGGCAAGGAGCTCAAGACGACAGAAAAATTCGTAATTTGTCATTGATTCGCTATCCGCAAAAATGATTTTCGCAATAAAAAAACCGCCAGAGAGCCGAGTTGATTGGCTCGATCTGGCAATCCTCGTAAGATTTTTGTTTTTAACTCCTTTCTTTTTTAGTTGCCCAAGAGTTGCAGTACCATCGTTAGAATCGAATGGTAGAAGCAGTATCCTAGGATGATCCCGTAAAAAGTTGCGACCAAGAGCATTGGATTTTTTTCTTCGTCCTTCTTCATCCTTCCTCCACTCCTGTCAAAGTAGCAATTCGCCCGCCGGGAGATCCTGACAGAATCGTCAGGACCATCAACCGGCGAACGAGGTAGCTTCCCCTTTGCTCGAAGCTCGGGGGAATTTTTTGTGGCACTGCTCTACGGCGTGAGCAGTGCCGGGTCGATGAAACGGTGGCATGTGTCTTGCCCCGCGACCTTTTGCAGGGTCACGATGAGCAGGTCGTTGGTGTTGTCTTTGTAGGACAACACACCGCCCGTTCCTTCGTGGCACGACCCGGACCAGTATCCGTTGTCGTAGCACGTGCCGTTGGAACATGTCGCACCCGACGAGCCTGGCCAGGAGATGTAGAACTCCGGAATTCCGAAGCGCATCTCGATAGCCGCGGTCTCGTAGATGCCGCCGCTCTTCCAGGTCATGGCGTACGAAGCGCCGCTCGTGGAGTCGTGGAGCGTGGGGCTGATCCCCGCGTTCATGCCGGACATGCGAATGATCTGACGCGCCGGGTCCGTAAACCCATTGCAATCCAGATCGTTCGTGTCGTCCGGTGACTCCACCTGACCAGGGAAGAATGCCTGGCCGCCGTTCGCACTGTCGTTGCAATCCCTCTGCGACTCGTTGGACGCATTGGGGTTGAAACCGTCGCCGTCCATCCAGCGGATCATTGTCCCAGCTGGCCCACATGGCGCAGTTTCGCGTCATGGAAGCCGTGTCACAACACACGTTCTTCCAGTAGGCCGGATCTGATTCGCTGCTAACCGGCGGATCGTAGACCGGGCTAAACGTGAACTTGGAGCCCGGCACAATTGCGATCGAGAACGTTTTACGCGTTCCCGACGACTCCGTGAAAGCCGGGTTTCCCCAGCTCACGCCACCGTTTCGGTATGGCACCTCATCGCCTTTGATGACGATATTGTGCGTGCCGAACGCGGGCGGGACGACCGTGATGGTCAACTCTCCGACGGTTCCTCCTCCGCTTCCGGAGCTGGATCCGCCGGTTCCCGTGGAGCTGGAACCGCCGTCACTCGGAGACGAACCCCCTTGGGCCTGAGCGCCTTGGCCACCTTGGCCATTAGCTCCACCGTCGTTCGGGTAGTTGCCCTGGCCTTGATTGCCAGAGTTTCCTTGTCCCGAACCGCCTTGACCATAGCCGCCAGCGCCTTCATCGCACTGGCCATCGAAGTCCGCGGGGAGCATGTAACCCTTGCAGCACACGTACTCTTCCCCGTTTTCGAAACAGGAAGGCGTGCTCTGACTGCAGTGGGAGCCGGCGCACTGATTATCGCCCGAACCGTAGTTACCGGTGCCGGACGATGTCGGGCCGTGACCAGCCGCACCCTCGGCGAGCTCGGGCTCGGGCTGGATCTGGGAAGCATCAGCGCAACCCAGGATCCAAACTGAAACGAAACACACGAACGCACAAAAAAACTTTCTGGAAAACATTCATCCTCCTCCCCGACTCGCGCCGGGATGCTGGAAACTGGGTTACGCCAGATGCCCGAGTTCAAAAACCCGCACAAATGACCAATAAAAATAACATAAAATGACGATTTTGTCAAGTGATTGATATACAATCAAAATTAACTGTTTATTCGCTAAAATTAGCAAAATTTAACTTTTACTGATTAATCGATGTCTTGCTACTCTCTACACGACGTCTAATGAACCTTTGCGAGCTCATCAATCCCAATCGTAGATACGAAGCAGCCTCTTGCCCAAAGCTAGTGTTGTTCGTATAGGCCATGTTTCTGCTTGATCTTCTTCTTGAACCAGGCTGATACAGATTTTTTACTTCTAACTATTTTCACGCTATAATTACAAAGGTTCTTTCCTTTAACCCACAACCAAACAGGAGGTGAGAATGTCTGCCAAGCCCTCAATTGTCCAAGCCCGTTATAGAATTGGGCCTCCCTGATTCTAGTCACGCGTTCGGCTGACGCGGGTAAAATCCAAACCTATGGTAGACGTAGGCGAAGACCAATACATGCCCGATGCTTTCCAGCCACACGAACTAGTTTTCCAGAGGGGTATGACGGAAAAAAACTGGCGCCTTCGACCAGTAGCTCATTGCCCCAATGGAAGCTACCTGATAAAGGTCTGTGTCAAGAGTACCCTTCTACGTTTCTAAGGTCATCCAGGGAGGTATGACCGAAAGAAACTGGCGGTTTTCCGACCAGTAGCTCGTTGCCCTCACCAGCAGCCGACCCTCAAAGACCCTGATTACTCCTTATCAGGGTCTTTTTATCTACTGGTTTTGCCACGGCCCAGGCAGTAAAGAATAAAACCCGAAACAAATCCGCCATTTCCCGGCTTTCAACCACGAAAGCCATGGGCCCGCCTTTGACCACGTACGCGCCGACTACATCGCTGATAATATTAATTTCACCCGTAAATGGAAATTTTTTATAAGGCAGTTCCCTGACATCCCAAGTAGTTAAATCTGTCGGCGGCATGTGACATCCTGGTTTTAAAGCATAGATATAACGCCCATGCATCCGTTTTGCCATCTTCATCCTTTGCGGTGCGTTGACTTTAGAAATATATTCCGTGCCTTCGTCTATGGCAGTGAAACTTAAATATTCACCGCGATAACGCGATAAAAAATCCCTGGCCGCCGTAATACCCTCATCCCCCTCAAAAAATCTGACCTTGGGTTTGCCGTCCATGGAATTATACAGAGCCGTAAAATACGGCATGGCTTTTTCAAAATGGCGTTTTGTGGATCTTATCCTCTGCTCCTCTCTTGATAAAAGATCTTCAAGTCGAAGCGGCGATTCGGCTGCAAAAAAAACTTTGTTATCTTTTAAGAAACTGGAAATCAAACCCCGCTGTTTTAAAGACTCCAACAAAACATACGTAGTGGTTCGGTTGACCTGCGCTTTTTTAGCGATAGCTTGAACGATCGACGGACCGAGTTCGAGCATAGCCAGATAAACTTCAGCTTCTTTTTCAGATAAACCCAGCTCTAAAAGCCTTTCAGTCGCTTCCTGCATATCACCATCTGGTTAAAACGGGCAATGTTTTTTCGGCCGTTGCTTTCCAGGTGAATTTTGCCGCACGAGAAACACCGCTTACTTTGAGCCTCTCTTTAAGTCCTGGTTCATCTATGAGCCGCGATAAGGCCGAGGTCAGCTCTTCGGGTTCACCGGGTGCAAAATAAATCGCCGCATCGGCGCAAACCTCGGGCAAAGATGCGGCATTAGATGATATTACCGGGCAACCGCAGGCCATGGCTTCGATCGGTGGAATACCGAAACCCTCGTACCATGACGGATGGATTAGCGCTTCAGCCGCATTAAGTATATAAGGCATGTCGGATTCTGGAATATAACCAAGCTCGATGATATCTGATTTGACTGTGGAATTCTCAATCTCTTTTTTTATCTCATCGTATCCGTATCCCCGCGTACCAATGAGCACTAAACGATGCGGATCCCCTACTCCACGCCTCGTTTTTAGAGCGGTAAAAGATTTGATCAGTGTAGTTATATTCTTTTTAGTTTCCAAACGACCGACTGCTACAAAAAACGGTCTGGGTATTCGATAACGCCTAAGGCGATTTTCGATGGCTTCCGAATCATTAATCGGGCGATAGACATTATGATCAATACCGTTATAGGTAATGGCGATCTTTTTAGGATCAATGCCGTAGGCTTCAGAAATTTCACGCGCCGAAAATTCCGAAACCGTGATTATCCGCGCCGCTCTTTTCGCTATTTCTTTCATGGCGCGCTCATGCACCTGTACCTGTCTCCGCGGATAGAGTTTGGGCAAACGATGAAAACCGATATCATGAACCGTGATTACAGTTTGTTTCGGCATGACCCTGGGTAACGTACTGCCCGGCATCCAAATCACATCCGGTTTACGGCGATACATTTCATAAGAAAGACGAAACTGCGTCCAGCCATAGGCAAACGGCCACTTAATGCGCACTTCGTACCAATTATCGGGCAAAACCTCCAAACCGCCAGTTAAAATTTTATTTGAATACAAAACCCAGGAATTCCCGTTTCCTTGGGTAAGTTTCTTCAGTTCCTGTATAACGTGCCAGGCATACCATTCAACTCCGGTTTTTGTGGCTCTATTGGCCCTGGTTGCTTCTATGCCGATCAACATGGCCAAAGTATATCACGAGCGTCGAACATGGGAGTTATATGATCCCCGTTTTTCTTTTTATGATGAAAAAATACTCCGCTTGTAGCTTTCCAAATTTTCCAAGGCAATACCCGTACCTTTGGCAACGCAAAGCTGCGGCGTATCAGCCACGAAAACCGGTACGCCCGTGGCTTCGGAAAAAAGCCGGTCAAGATTACGGAGTTGTGCCGTACCGCCGGAAAGTACCATTCCTTTTTCCATGACATCTGCTGAAAGCTCGGGCGGTGTGTTATGCAAAACTTCTTTTACGGCTTCGATGATACCCTGAAGTTCATGCTGGATCGCATCCGTCACATCATCGCTTGTAACTGTTATTATGCGCGGTAAGCCGGTTATCATGTCACGTCCTTTTGCCTGCATCTCCAGTTTTTGTTCCAGATATAATGCCGAACCGATTCGAATTTTAATTTCTTCAGATGTTCTTTCGCCTACGGCTAAGCCGTACTTGCGCCTGACATGTTCCTGAATCGCAACATCCAATTTATTACCGCCGATACGCACTGATGAAGAAGAAACGATTCCGCCAAGCGAAATAACAGCTATTTCGCTCGTCCCGCCGCCGATATCGATAATCATGTGTCCGGAAGCCGAGCCGATCGGTATCTCTGCGCCTATAGCGGCTACTACCGGTTCCTTGATGATATAAGCGGCACGAGCTCCGGCCGAGATGGTAGCGTCAATCACAGCACGACGTTCCGTAGAAGTAATCCCGCCCGGTACGGCAACCATGACTTCGGGCCTGAAAAGTCGCATACCGCCAAGCGCTTTATTAATAAAATAACGCAACATGGCTTCGGTCGTCCGATAATCGGCAATCACACCATCTTTCAATGGTCGCTTGGCAACAATAGTATCCGGAGTCCGACCAAGCATTTCCTTAGCTTCTTTACCGACAGCTAACACGCGCTTATCAGCCAGTGATATGGCCACGACCGACGGTTCGTTTAAAACTATTCCCTTTTTTGGAATATAAACCAATACCGTAGTGGTTCCTAAATCAATGCCAATCTTTTTGGTAAACATGTTTGATGGGTTTAAACGTTCTGACGATTTATAACTTTATCACGAACGTTCTGTCTTCTAATGAGTCAGTAACGTATTCATATTTAGCATCCCCCCACTCTTCCTCATCTTCGGACGGGACGGCTGATATGAGATTTTTACCGAAAAAGAGGTCCAGAGTCAAACCCGTACTATCCGCGCCTGCCTGTTTTGGCCAATCCAGACGATAATCTCCATTCATTATATTTTCTCCCACCCTTGCCGGTAAAGTATAGGTGTAACTTAATGTACCGGTTTTTCCCGGTTCGATCGACCAAAAAGCGCCAAAAACAGTTTTACCTAATTCATGCGTCACATCAATCGGCCCGGCCGTAAACCGTCCTCCGGTTCGATAGAGGTCGTCTTTCATAGCTCCGCTCGAACTTATTAGCTGACTACCGTCAGGAACATAAACGCGCGTATAGCTACGATATCTCGTATAGCGCCAATCAATGGTTTTCGTATTGTTCTTATAAGTAAGCGTCACTGTGGCTGTAATATTTTTCGGATCGTCTGCGTTTAATTTGTAAGATATTTTTTTATCCATTACTCCATCAGTTTTAAGGGCCGCCAGATTAGCATCAATAACCCACAAAAAATCTCCCTGGGTCGCCTTGGTTCTGCCGGTCCAGCCACGATCATCTAAAATAGAAAGTAACTCCTGATTTTTACTAAAAATCATGATCTGCTTACGTTCCAATGAAGTGGTGATTGAATTTACAATTTCTGGCCAACGACTAGCCGGCATTGCTTTCAGTTTATTTACTAATTCTGCTCCTAATTTTTCTATTAAATCTTTACGATTGGTTAAAGGAATACCCTTCTCTAAAAAACCTTGTTCCACCTCATACTCTAAGACATCAAAAAAATTTTCAGGCGTAAATATTTTTCCATTGACGGTTATGGATCCCGTGAGACGCAAAAGATCTTCAAATAATCCTGGCTCCAGGGCTAAAACCGTATCAGGCGGATCAGCCAAAGGCTTGCCTGTTCCAATCTCAACCTCACGTGTATAAAAATCCAAAAGCCTGGCCGCGGACTCGGGAAAATCAGGCGACCAGTTCGCATCACGCATATACCAGGCATTAACACCCAACCGTTCGGCTATAGGTTTTGGCGGGATTTCTTTCCAATTATATGAAGCGGGATTATCGATGTTATAAATGTCGTTAAAATCAAACTCCGTGAGATCACCGGCATCGAGAGTCATAGTTCCGACCGTACCCACAAAACCGCCGGCCGGCCGCATTTCATCCGGATTCTGCAAAATCACCAAGTATCTAAGCTCATCCGGATAACCAGCTAAAGGCACAGCCGTTTCGATAAGCGGCACGACTTGATCCATGGCTTGTTTAAAGATTGGCAGGTTCACGGCCAGCGGCTCCAATGCATCACGTAAAGGTTTCGCCATCTCCTCGTTCGGAACACGCTTCCAAAGCTCCATGGCTAGATCTACTTTGTCACGAGCTAATCTCACTTGTGGCAAAGCGGCAGAAAACTTATTAAGTAATTCACGCTTTTCATCTTTTGTGAGTTCGTTATAACTGCGAGTCGGAGCTATACCGGTAGTAAAACTCTGGCTTGCGATGGTACCGCCGCGTAAGGCGTCGGTCACGACCTCGACTACATCCATCAAATTCGTAGCCGCTTCCAAAGTTTCAGCACCAGCCGCCGTCGCATCCTGCAAAGCTCTAAGCTGGGTGCCGAATACGGGCAAATCACGCCAATAACCCGTTCCGGATAAAAGGCTTCTGGTCTGAATCAGGGAATCCCTGGCGCTTATAATCTCCTCTTTGGCACCGGCAACATCCATGGCCTGAGCTTTTTCTTTTGCTCTTTCCAAGGAGACTTTCGCTGATTGCGCCGTAAACGCCGCCCTGGCAAGAGAAATCGCGGGCGGTACGATTAATAAAACGATTATTCCCAAAAAAGAAAAAATCAACCATCTGATATATTTTTTTGTGTATTTATTTTTGCGTTCCCGGCCTTCATCCGGCCTTCTCGTTTGATGGTGTCGTTCCTTTTTAGCTTTAACTTTTTCTGATTTCAAAATCAGCCGCTCTTTCTTTGCGTGGTTTGAAGCAGGTGATTTCATGGCTTTTGCTTTTAAAAAATCCGGAGAATGCGGCTTATTCATCTTAAGTATCATTTTACAGCAAAAACGGTTTTTTCGCCCGTTCGCTTCATACGAACCAACGTCTCATGGCAGATCCCTTTATTCTGATCTGTCTGACAAAAAATTTCCGCTTGGCAAAAAATCCAGGTACCCCGTATACCGCCCGGGCCATGGCCCTGATTTTATTCAATGAAACCAAAGCTGTAATCAGATAAATCATTAAAGATGCGGATATCCATGGCGCATGCAAAATCATATTTCCAGGTTCATCATTTTTTACCATCATCCAGAAACGATTTCTGGTCTTATTTTTCCCGCGCCCCTCGCGAGGCTTGTTTTGCTTATACGCCAAAGCCAAGGGTACATACATGGAGCGCAGACCCAGACGCTTCATGCGCCAGGCAAGGTCTGCATCAACATTAAAATCAACGAAATCTTCATCGATAAATTCATTTCGAATTTTTGTTTTCATCAGGTGTGAAGCACGAAAAAGACCGCACATGATCGGCGCGCCGAAGACTTCTGAAGGTGCGTTGTATTGTCCGCGATCAACCTCCCCTTCACCCCGATTAACGGCGCGTCGGAATTTATCGATACTTAAACCGGTTGAAAATAAAATATCCGTACGTTCTATTTCACGCCGTCCGTCTTCGGCTACAGATTTTACTTTGGTTTGTAAAATCTTCGGACAAGCCGCGGATAGTTCCGGATCCTGTAATAAAACATGCGTTAAATTAAAAAGACAATCAACACCCAATTCTATGGCGGGATCAACCATCAAAATAAAATGACTGCCCCAGTCCTCATCAGGCCAGCGCGATAACGCGAGTTCAATGGCTTGATTTGCCGCTCTGGCAAAACCCTGGTCTCGAAAATTTCTAAGTACCGCTACATCGGTATACTGGTCCTGAATCCATTTAACCGTACCGTCCTGTGACGCGTTGTCTACTATCGTGACCGAAAATTCATTCGCATCTTGAGATTCTAAGGACGCAAAAAAATTCGGCAGATAAGCTAACGCATCTGACGCCACGATATTGATTACAATTTTCTTTGCTTCCTGCATGGATTTTTTTATATAACAAACTATTTTTAAAAAAAATTGCTAATCCTAAATTCCTAATTAATCAGCGGATTGAAAAAACCGACGTTAACTAATCCGATAAAGGTAATACTACAGAGACAGCGCCGATTTAGCTACTGCCTCTTTTTGGTGAAACGTTAAAACTCAGACTTTTTCCAAGCATTAATCTGGTCTGTGCGTCAATAGCCGGAATCGCGCCGAATAATACAAAAGTCACGGGTAAGAGAACCCACTGGAAAATTGCAACGAAAATCGCCTGTCTTCTTGGTATATGAGCAGGTCGAGGCGGTAAAAGAGTAAGCGCTAATCCAGCTGAAATAAAGACACCGACCATAGCGAAACGCATAAGCCATTGCAAGGTAAACGGCGTATTTTGAAATACCGCGAACTGTCTGAAATTTTCAGGTGCAACCCAAAAAGGCAATCGACCTAGAATAAAAATTAAAAGCGGAACCGTGGCCCAGGTATACATCCCTTCCAACTGTTTCCATAAGAATACAAACTTTGTCCAAAGCGGCATCTGTTTATCCCGAGCAAAAGCACGCGCCATGTATGGGAAATTCTCCACACCCCACGCCCAACGCCTGATTTGTTTATAAAGGGAAAACAGGGCCTTCCAATATTTACCGGTCATGACAGTATCCATGGAAACCGGCAAATACATAGGCGTGACCCGATATTGGCCATGATAATGTACAAGCCCCTGTAAAAAAATCCGAGAGTCATCGCTTACAATATCCTTCTGCCAATAACCCACATCCATTAGCATCCGTAGGCTCATGGAATGAGAAGAAAAAGTCATCATGCTCTCAGGTCTGGCGAGTTCCGTTAATAACCAAAAAGTGGTACCAAACATAGCAACCCTGACCGCAGCTGGAGATTCCCAGAGGTTGTTGTTATAAAGAGGGACGGGCTGATAAGAATTCCTGGTTGGTTCGGGAACCGTAAGATAGAGATACGTTAGGCAAGAAAAATAATTTTTATGAATAATGGTATCAACGTCGAAACTGGATACGATTACGTCATCCGGTTCCAATTTCAGATCGCTCAATATTATTGGGACGACCTGCTTGGCTGTCCAGTTCAGATTCGAACCCTTGCCGTTTATCTCATCCGGTAAGTCCTTGGGATGTTCAGTAATAAACAATTTATAAAATTTACTTTCGTATTCTTTTTTGATTAAAGATGAAACTTTGACAAAATGTTCATGCGCCCTTTCTTCGCCTGCCAGCACGATTATCATACGATCCGCCGGATAAGATCCGGCAATGATCGTGTCCAGGGCTTCACGTGCCACCATGACATCCTCTTTGACCATAGGTAAAAAAACAAGGTGCCTGATCCCCTTGTAACCATCCACTGCTTCGGCCATTTTTTGCCAGTCTTTTTTTATATCTCGACGATAACGCCACCACGAAGCCAGAAGAAACGGCAGGTAATAAGTCACCCTAAAAAGCCAGTACAGATCGAAAATAATAACAAAATATATAACCCAAAGCGGCCTGATAAAAGACAAAACAAAAGATGCAATAATCGTTAACCAGACTAAAAAACCCGGTATAATCTCTAGAGTTCTTTGGATAAAACGATCTCGTGTCATGTGGATATTTTTTTTATTGTTATATTCGGTTCACTCGAATATTTAGGTGCAACGTATTCCGTTGGGCAGTAATTATTATCCATTAATGACGAGACAAGTTTCGACAAATCCAGAGCCTGATCGACCGTAATTCCAACGAGCGGTTTTTTATAAATCCGCGCCAAAATATTTGCAATAAGTACGCCCGTACGAACGGGGGTAAACGCACCCGGACCTTCTACCACGCAGATTCCCTCGATTCTCTGCAAGTCTCGTCGGGAGACGATTCTCGAAAGTGTTGCAAGCAAATGATTAGACCGGCGAGTAATCTTGCTTAGTTTGGTTCGCCTGCTACCGATCAAGCCAAGCTGAAAAAAATCTGACTGAATGGATTCTATGAATAACCACATAACCGACATTCCCGTTTATTCTTGCAGATTATCCAAAGCAACGTGCTTTGGCGCTTGTAGAATAGAATGTAAAAAACGATCCGCTACATCTTTGCGATAAATATACTCCTGCGGTGTCATGATGCTGTAATTGATTTCAAACCCGACTTCTTTTTCCAGATCTAAAATAATTTTTTTAAAACTCCCCTCTTCCACTTTTCCAATAATGAATAAGTCTATCCCCTGATTTGGTGTACCTAAAAAGGCGCCCATGAACGCCACGTATTTAAAATCTCCTGTTCGCTTAATTCGATCATCAAATCTTTTTTCTAAAAGCACATGAGCCTTGGTAAGCAAAGAACAAACTTCTCTAAAAAGAGGAAATTGCTTGTTTGCTTTGTAGTATTTTCTTTTAAGACCTGGGCGCTTGACCGAGCTGTCTTCTACTTGAGCTTCGGCCATGCCTTCGCAAATCATGCCGAGCATGAGTAAATTCTGAATTTCTCTGCGAACAGCGTTAATTTGAGTGTCTATTCGCCGTGTCAATTCCCGCACATAAAACGCCTCATCAGGATGGTGCAAAAATAATGTTAAAAGCTTGAGTCTGGTTTTTGAGCCAAATAAGTGTTCGAGCATATCTCCCTCCTATATCCTGCCTGTTTATAAGACCCTTGACAAGGGGCAGTAAAAAGGATGTCCAGCAAGACTCTGGACTGGTAAGATTTCGTACATGGAGCGCAAAGAACAACAGTTCCGCATTGCGGAAATCGATGTGGCAAAAAACCCCACAGACGAAAAAGTCGTTGGCATATTCAGGTTCGAAGCTGCAGGACATGCTAAACACGGTCCGATCCTGTTAATCGTGGCCGAAATAAATTCAACTCTTTATGTTTACGAGCGTCTGCTCGACGTGATAAACGCTACAGCCGAGCAAGCCAGACTACTCATGACCGGGGTGGGCCAAGATCCAATTACGCGTTTTGAAAAATTGATCCAAAAATTGAATGACTCGCTGGCTAACTTCGCGGAAGCGGAAGCCACTCCCCTGAGCTGGAACCGGGTGAATATTTTTATCATGGATCTTTCTGAAAACCATGTCTGTCTGGCCGGAGTAGGCCAGTTAATGAACATGTTCCTTCAAAAACAGGATGATGGGAGCTTCCGTTCTTTTGATTTATTTGGATCTCTCGAGCAACCTGCGAACGTAGACCCAAAAAAACCTTTCGCCTCGCTCATCTGCGGCGATATTAAACCAGGCGATGTACTTATCGCCGGTTCACAGAATCTTGAAAGATTGAGAGCGGATCTGCGCATCAAAGAAAAATTATCTTCACTGCCGCCCGTGACAGCCGCCTTGGAAATCAAGCAGGATCTGGAAAAACGCGGCATACCCGACCACTTTATAGCCGCTATCGTAGCCTCATTCGAAATTAAACCGCAGGCCATAACAGAAAAAGCAACGACTGATACCAGCGACCCTCAAAGCACGACCTCAATCCAAAAATTACGAAATACGGAAGAAGAAGCTGAACAGCGCCTATCACCAATCGTAAATCCGATATCCTCACTAGATAAACCGGATATCAAAAATCTTCTAGCATCAATCCGGCAAGGAAGTAAAAAAATACTTACCGTGTTCGGAAGAAATAAAAATCGTGACGCTATGGCAATGCAAAGCCTAAGAGGAATGAACGCCGGCTATAGCAATATATTTACCAAAAAAAGAAAGGCGGTTTTAATAATAGTAGCTTTAGGGCTTTTAGCCGTTATGATCGGAATCGGATGGTGGAACCATGCTAAAAAAGTCGCCGCTGAAATCGCCGCCTGGAACGCTTCTTATGATTCTGCCGCGGATCATCTTAATAAAGTTGAATCCGATCTGATATATGGCAATGAAATCCATGCCAAACAGGAGCTTGCTCAGGCCGAAGATATAATTAACAAGTTACCGTCAGACAATTCTGACCGCAAAGAAAAAATCGACAAGCTCAACACCGAACTGGATGGGATGAAAGAAAAACTTAAAAAAATAGTCAAATTGGATAATGTCACAGAGCTTTCTTCCCTGTCACCGACGGCTACCGAAGGAAGTCTGACTGCGCCCGTAATCTCTAAGGACTATGCTTATGCAGTAGACAACTCCGCGAAAGTCATTCTAAAGATAAAAATGTCGACCAAAGAAACGGAAAAAATTTCCTTACCCGATAATACCGAGGATATTGTCTCCTCTTATGAGGGATCGACAACCATCCTGTTCGCAACACGCACCGGAAAACTTTTTGCCTTGAAAAAAGCCGACGGATCAGTTGATCAGATGACCTGGTCACATACTAATATTTCGAACATAGCTGACATCGTGCTTTACGCCTCAAAAATCTACAGCCTTGATCCCGACAATAACCAAATCTGGAGGTCCCAGGTATCCGGCGGCTCGGTCAGCCAGGAAGCCGCTTACGTCAAAGCCGCCAGCACCGAGCTAAAGGACGCTGTTTCTTTAGCCGTGGATTCAAGCGTATATGTACTTAAAAAGGATGGTGTTTTAATACGTTTCATGTCCGGCGGGCAAGAAGGCTTCAGTCTGGCAACGATAGACCCGATCATTCGGGCCGCGTCCGCAGTTTGGACGGATGCTAATACCGAAAATCTTTATATCACTGACCCAGCTGACCGTCGTATTTTGATATTTGATAAAAATGGTCTACTAAAAGCCCAGCTGGTATCTACGCAATTTAACGCATTACGCGACATTATAAGCGATGAAATTAATAAGCGTGCCATAGTAATTGACGGCAACAGACTTTTACTAGTTCCACTTCCTTAATACTTTCGCAAGACAACACAAAAACCCCATACAGGGGTTTTTGTTTATCGATCGACTGGTTTTATTTCAATACCGCTTTACCACCAGCATCTTCGATCTTCTTTTTGATCTCTTCAGCTGTAGCCTTGTCAGCACCTTCTTTGACGATCTTAGGTGCACTATCAACAATATCCTTAGCTTCTTTCAAGCCCAAGCTCGTAACCTCGCGCACAACTTTGATGACACCGATCTTGTTGCCACCGGCTTCAGTCAATTCAACATCGAAAGATGATTTTTCTTCCGCGGCAGCGCCAGCACCGACAGCTGCGGCCATCATGACCGGAGCGGCTGCGGATACGCCGAATTTATCTTCCAAGACTTTAACGAGTTCCGCTAAATCCAAAACTGACAGTTTCTCGATTGTTTCGACGATGCCCTTGAATTTTTCCGGGACCTCGACGTTCTTATTTTCGTCAGACATAAATTTTACTTATTCAATTAAATTAATTAACTGCTGCCGGAGCCTGAGCCGCGGGCGATTCTACAGGCGCTTCGACTACAGGAGCCGGCTCCGCTTTAACCGCCGTTTGGGTTGGCGTTTCCGAAGCAGTAACCGACGCCGTTTCAACTTGCGGCTTTTCTGCTACCGCTGGTTTACCGGCTTCGAGCGACTCACGTATCGCGTTCAAAGCGCGCACAAAAGCTGAAACCGGCGCATAAATAGTACCAACGACTTTGCCTAAAAGCTCCTTCTTGCTGGGTAGCTTAGATAAGGCAACAACTTTCTCAAGCGGTATGACAGCTCCTTCGAATATTCCACCTACCAGCTTAAGAGCGGTTATTCCAGATGCATCGCCCAGCACTTTAGCTGGTGCTATTTCGTCCTCGTGGCCGAAAGCTACACCTAGCATGCCCGGAAACTTTTTGGCATCAAGTTCGTATCCAGCCTCTTTCGCAGCAAGAGAGAGAAGTGTTTTCTTGGCCACGATATAATCCACATTCACTTCACGCGTCTTTCTGCGCAATTCCGTTGCTTGGGCTACGGTCAAGCCCTGGTAATCCGCAAATGCTGCGGATTTTGCATTTTTAAATTCCTCAACCAGACGATCCTTTTCCGTTGCTTTTCGTTCTCTTGATTTAGACATAAATTGATGTGATGTCTTTAATTTTGTAATTCGACCTTTAATTAAACACCCACAGTCGTCCTGTGGGCTTTTGATCTATTTTTAACAAACAGATCTGGTCAGCTCCTCGGCAGGCCGCTCCGCTTCATACTTTTTACGGTATTTTTGCGAGCATTTAGGTTCCTTTAGATGGAACGCCTGCTGTCTCAGGACTATAGAGTGTTAGCGGGAGATTACAGTAAACACATAAAATAGTCAACTCCGCGTTATAACCTGTAAACAGGAAATAGAAATGTCCGGTTCTGCGGGAAATAGAAATGTCCGGTTTGTTAGGTTGTTGGCATAAGGGTTCTCCGTTGCGGTTCCGACGCCCAAGTCCTCCGTTCCATGATCTCCCTGTAGAGCACGTCCTTG
>JBDRFZ010000042.1:0-11606 GCA_043818395.1 Patescibacteria group bacterium | reverse complement strand
GTCGGTGGAGGCGATGGCACCGAAATTCCAGCCATACTCAACCGGCAGGATTATTGCCCCGGTATTTGCGTGGGCTATGCAGAATATTTGAAGCTACCTTCAGGTTTTGATTTGGTTAAAAACCAGACCGAAGCTTATCTGGATGATCCGGAAGACGATACTTCGGCGTACTTCATTCCGGGTAGCGCCGCACAGTGCAGTGCCGGCAGTGCGGGTTGCGAAGAATTCACGAATGTAGAATCACAAGCAGAGGGCGGCGAACAAAAGTTTTACGCCAATTACATCAGAGCGTGTTTGAATCCAAGTAAGCCCGAGAATCAGGATTTTACGCGCACCTACTTTACCTGGGAAGGTTCGGATACCACTGGCTACCAATTGCGGACTTGGAGTTTGATACAAAAGTCGTCAGTAGGTGATGATATTTATGATTCGGTTTATCCATTTGCCACTTTTCCAAATGCACCGAGGATTTTGCGCAAAGCTGGACCAGATGGATTTGTGAAAGATCCGGCTACTTGCAGTGAAGATTTATGGAAGTCTGGCAATGATCCTGATTGCCGTCAGATATACGATGAAGACGGCCAGGTTTATTATCGTTATTTTTCACAGACCATTATTTCCGCCACGGATTGCGTTGATTATCGCAAAGACAATACTAATCTGAACGACTGCGAAAAGACGGGCGGCACATTTAATCAAAATACGAATAATCAAAATACGAATGAGTGCATTTACCATATAAACAGACCGCAAAGCTTCCAATGTTCGGCGGTCAATGCGGGTTGCCGCGGTTATATCGGAACGACCGGCAGAAACACGGCTGTGGTTTATGAAGAGGATTTTAGAAACGGGACCAACACTAAGTTCGTAGAATTAAATACCGATACAGCCGCGACCTTTTCGAGCGAAGCGCTGATCGTCGGCGATTATTCGCTTAAAGTTGCCAAAGCCCCGGCCGCTACAGGCATGATCGGAGTGTCCACGGAATTCGAGTCTGCAACCAACACCTTGTATACCGTTTCATTCTGGGCCAAGACTACGGAGGCGAATCCAGCCTCGCCCGTAACCTTGACGGTCAATGGAATAACCATCGGAACTATCAATATGCAGGTTGACTGGAAGCGCTACGAGATCGGACCGTACAGGGTTTCCAATAGCAAGACATCTTCCACTATAGCCTGGGTGAACTTGCCGCATATGAGCTTTTTGGACCAGGTTCAGATTACCAGACTGCAGGATGTCGTTTACGTCAAAAAGAATTCTTGGGTCATTCCGCCTGTCTGCGATCAGACGATCGAGGGTATTCCGCAAGAGCAGGCCATGGTTGGTTGCCGCGAATTTTCGGACAGGAATACCAAAATCGTGGATGTACGGCAGTTTTCACGACTATGTCGTTACGAGACCATCGGATGTACGGGTTTCGTGGATACGCGTAACTCCGATGATCCGTATGAGCAGTCATTTGTATTGAGTGGCCTGGATGCGACGAGCTTAACAAAACCGTGGGATAAGCTTTACTCCGGAACCGTCACGACTACCCGTCCGGCAGACAGATTTATTTATGCCATAGACGATGCCGGCGTGCGTTGTGAGGCTACGGCCGCTTCGTGCCGCGCTTTCGGCAAGCCTAAATTCGACAAATCCCAAAGGCTGGATGCCAAAGAGCCCTACGAAACGGTTTATCTGAAGGATGATATTACGAAGTACCTGGATAACGGCGAACCAAAGATGATGTGCCGACCCGATGAGCTTTTTTGCGAACGGTATACAGGTATTCCCAAAACCAGCGCAGCCATAACCTCGTATTTTCGTGATCCGCAAAACCATGTCTGTGAATGGAAAGATAAAGTTGTTTTATCCGAATCCACAAATTATCCAAAGGGTGAATATTCGGGTTGGTTTATCAAGGGCCAGGAACCGGCCGAGCCTTGTTATCCCGGCAGTTTGGCTAAAGCAAATACTTTCTTATTCGAATATGCCGGCACGCCTAAATATAAAGGCTGGACTGCAATTTGTCCGGCTGACCAGGCAGAATGTACTGAATATCGCGACGTGAATGATCGTACGGATCAGGCTCATCCGCTGGGTCGTTCGTATTTCTTTATAGATAATTCAAAACTAGATAAATCATCGTGCACCGGAAAAGTTGATCCGTGGGGAGGCTGTGTTTTGTTCCGCGATATGAATGATAGCCAGCTTCTATTTAGCACCAGAGCATCTTATGCTAAATCGCACGCTGAAAACGATAATGCGGTGGCGCCGATAAATTGCATTCAGGATCAGGACAATCCTTTTTGCCAGAATTCGGGAGTCTGCGTGGATATGAAGTGCACTGGGTATTTGTGCAATTTTAAAGACGCTCAGGATTTATTAATCGCTAAGCAGGGTTCAACGTGTAATTTAGATGCAGACTGTAAAGAGTTTTTTGGATTAGGATTAGTCAGTTATGTTGAGGGACGCTGTCAAAAAAATGATGCTAATTTGCTTCTTAAAGTTAAGTTGGATCGCGATTGTGTAACCTGGCTCGGATGTTCTACAGCAGAAACCGTATATGACCAGTCACAGGCTAAATACGTAGATTTATGTAACGATCTCTCGGTGTGCGACCAGTCATTGGGCGCAACCGGAAAAGATTTTTGTGCGCATTACGTGGATCGCAGTCCTAAAGCGTCAAAACCAAAATACGGACAGGGATTTTACGAGCCGGTTTTACGCGAAGGAGAATTCTTCGATTTAATGAGCTATACAAACCGTCCGGTTGGTTTTGGGGAGATGGATTATTCCGGTTATGCTATTCCGAATCATTTCCAGGTAGCTGACTTGGTAACACGTCGCGTTGCTTATGAGATTTTAGAAAACAGACCGGGGAAATTACGGGACAAATATGTGCATGATTATCGACTAGCTGCGGCTGTACCTATTTATTCTGAAAATAGTTTAGCCTCGATTTATACAGACGATGCTAATCCTGATTTAAATTTATGTAAGCATAATGTTACTGGAAGGATAGGTTATTATGTTAAAGAAGAATTTAATCCATCAGGACCCTTGCAAGGAACTTGTTATTTCGCTGTTGATACGCCATATGTACAGAATATTAATTTCTTGTTCCAAATGACCGGCGGTAACCCACGCGATGTTCCGAATCTGGCAAAGTTATTCGAGCAATTGGACCAGCCTGAACTCAAACAATCTCTGTCCATGGCATTTCCAAATCCGGAATGTAAAGCATATCCTGATGCCGTAGCACCATTCCCAAATTCTTATATAAAAGAATGGGATACAACAAAAGATCCGGCAGGAGCTAAGACTTTTGTGGATGGTTATTCTGGTGTGCCATATTGCGAGAAAGGTGAGGATTGTGCTTGCAGTTATCGTAAAGTCACATACGGTAAAAATGGAATTTCTAAGTTTTTTTCCATGTATGGTGAGGCCGCACCTATTGGTATTTGTTCGGGTGGTACGCGCGACGGAGAGGCTTGCGTACCTGATCCGACAGAGCGCACGTCAAGCGTAGAGGGAACCCAGACGAGTCCTAAGGCGACCGAAGCTGGTGGTACAGATGCTAACAAAACTTGTGGATCTAGCGGATCGTGTGTACCTATAGAAACCGTTTCATTTGTACGTGGTTTATATGGCCAGTGCTTACAGAGAGATGCTTCGAGAAATTTAGCCGGAACACAGGATCATAATCCTTGCTTAACGTGGAATCCGAGCCCAGTGATGTTTGGAAAGAATGATGTTTATCATTACCAGCCTACTGCTGGATACTTACCACCACAGAATTCCGGTGAATATTATTGTCTGTCCGCGTCAAAATATCCGATCAATGTACCAGTATCAGCTGATAAACGCGATGGGTGGATCACGGATTTACCGGGTCAGCTCGAAGCCTTCTTTTATGATGAAGATTTTATATCTGATGGTGATTGTTTTGGATGCGTTGGTAATGACACGGAAAGCTACGGCCCTTTTGAAACAGAGGCAATTAATGATGGCGCGCTCGCACCTTACAAGATTAAATTTATTGATGGTGCGCATGCTATTGGTGGAGAAATGGGTAATTGGTGCGAAATGGCTGATGACGATCAGGATGATGGAACCGGTAGCGTAATACCTGCTAATCCACCACATAGAGTAGATGGTATGGCCGGACGATGGATAATGACAGCAAGATCTTCGGATTATTTGGAATATTTTATACCGCTAAATCAAGCGGCATGGACAAAAGCGGTTTTAGGGGCCGCCGGAGCTAATCCTGCAGATCCGGTTTGGCAGCAAGAGGCGACACTTGAAGATAAATTCGCTTACTTCTCTTTTTCTCCGATTCATAATCCCAACGGAAAAGGTGATTTAGGTTGTAGTATTTCTCAGGAATTTGCTGATGGTGTAGCGGTAGACGATTATGATGAAGTTGATCAAGTAATTGAAGCACAGAAAAAATTCGATGATTATTTCAGACAGAATTTTAACGGCATCATGTCTCGGGATTCTTCTGATTTTGTAAAATCAGAAGATGGAACGCGATTACAAAGAGTGAAGTGCATGTATTCGGATAGCTCACAAGAAGGTAATGGGTGCTTCTATAAATATTGGGAATTAGATTATCGCGCCGAAGGAATGATGAAATTCGTATGGGCTAACCAGCAGGGCGACGCGCATAGTTTCAGTGATTTAAGGGTTACGCCGTACCCCGGTAGAGGTATGGGGAACAATAGAGCGTTTTTTTCCATACGAGCCATGTTTGAAGATATAAGTCAGGAAGACAACGATCTTCAGGATGAAAATGATATCTCAGCAACACCGCCCAATGGAAATAGCTTGCAAGGTCCTTTCAGATTCGTGGGTTTCTGGATAACAGCCTCAGTGCCGGGGGCGCAGAGCGAGAGGAATTTTTACATGTATTTGACTATAGGTAGCGCGGAAATATGTAAAGAAGTCGGGCAGGTTGTAGCGGCGGACACCAGAGAAGCCTCCGCTTTCAACGATCGTATATACGAGAGCGGAGGATTCAGTCTTCCGCTACTAGGGTTTACGTATTCGACAATTAATCCGCCTTTTGGTGCTGCAATGCATACCAGGACAATCGGTATAGATCCGTTGTTTCAAGTTAGCGGTCTTATGCCGGGTTCTAAGAGCAAGTTGAAGCCGTCTACTTTTATATCATCAGGGCCGTCGTATTTTTCCGGCTTGAAGTATCCGGTAGGGACTTGGTCGTACTTAAATAATCTTTTTGCTCGTGTTTATAGGATTTACAGGTATTACAGTATGCCGGTATCTAAGAATTCGGGCGTTTGCATTGACGGTCCATATCCGACTACTTTTTGTCCGTCTAGTGCCATAGGTAGCAATACCCCGACGGATGCTGCGGGTAGATTATCTACAAAATATTGCGGTTGGGGAGGTACGTGCGATTCAGGTGGATTAGATCCGACGAAAACTTATGGCGCATGTAATTCGCTATCAGGCGTGAATTCAGGTTTGCCTTGTAATGATAATATTAATGATGATTATACCGGTTACCATGTATGCCACAATGCACCCATGAGATGGGTGGATAACGTGTTATCTCCGCAATATACCTACTGTGAGTTAGATAGAGATAATTGGTTGCAGGATGAAAATGTTTTTTATCACTGTCTGGATAAAAATTGTCAAGGCATGAGTAAGAAGGAGGCAAATGACTTTGGTGCTTATAGGTGTGCTAAAGGCGCGGTTGAACTAGAAAGTATATGGCAAGGTAGTAATAGATTGAAATGCGACATCAAAGATAATACGTTAGTGAATGGTAACAATCAGAATTGTCCAAAGATGGTACTTGGCGTAGGCTCAAGCGACCCATATTTGCATGTGCCAGAAGATCCGAATGGATATATCCATTCTTCATGCGTGGGTGGTAGATGTAATAATGGTTTTGAGTCAGCTAAATGCACGCAGAACGTGGATTGTCAGTTTACTAGTTTAGAATATTGGGGAGGATACAATGCAGAAAAACCGTGGGGAGGTGCGCCTGATCTACCGGAAGATAGCAGTGGGCAGTTGGATCTTTACTACAAATACGGTAGGGTTCCGGATTATTATGGCATAAGAATGTCACAAATGTTTTGTTACGAAGACTTAGGGAATGGTAGATGGGGTCCAACGGGTGATTATTCCAGCATAGGCGAATGTAGTGATATTTCGCAAAGCAATTATCACGTATACAAGGCACTTGGCGATGATGCGGGTCAAGACTTTGAAAACAAAACAACACAAGGCAATACTTGGTGGATTACAATGAGTAATACGATACATGGTATACCTTTACAAACCGGTGCTGGTGATAAAGGACCGGGGCAGGATCTTGGTGGAAAAAATCTAACAGGTGCTGGTTTTGTTAAATTGTTTTATCAATATGCATCCATGTCTGGTCGGGAAGGAATAGATCAAGCAGCTATATTGAGAGATACGCCAATAGCAAGGATGCTGAAACGATATCCCGGTGCATATGCGGCCGCTGTTTTGACCAAAGATTTAATGGGTACTTTGCCAGCAGATCAGGCGGATAACGATTCGGTAGGAGGGCTGTTTATTCCAGGTCACTGTGAAAAACCTCCATCTCATAAAGTGGCTGAAGTTGGTGAATCTACTTATGCTTGTGATGCAAGTCATGGTTTAGTTTCACCGGTTGATGACGAATACTGTAGTGATGATTTTCTTATAGCTAGGAGCGTTGCATATTCTGATTTATGGGACAGACCTTACGAGCCTATAACTTGGTTATGTAATGACACGGATAATATTGTTGGTGAAAATTTTAATCCTGATGATTATGCTACTTATGCCAATAGGTTGGATTGCAGAGGGCTTGGTGTAAGGGGTTATCAAACAGGGTCTGCGCTTGAGCCTGATGAATGGCGTGTTATGCAGAGATTTTTTGGTGACCCCGTTTTTACAGTAGGTATCTGTACCGGTGGTGCGCGAGCAGGTTCGCCATGTACAACTGACGATGGATGCATTCCGTCTGATATAACTCAAGCTCAAATTGATGCATCTTCTAAATATTGCAAGAGCCCTACTGATTTAAATAATCCCGATGTAGCGAAAATCTGTAAACCTGACGTCAGTTATCTTCAAACTTGTAATCCAAATAGTACGGATTTGGATAGCGATTGTTATTTATGTACGCATGGTGCCGGTTATTATCCGAGGACTGACTTATGCGGCGGCGATCCCCTTAAAGCTCAATGCCTAACCGGTTATAAGTTATCAATATCGAATAAAGATTCGGTGAATCAGGATAAAACATTACCACCTACAGACGTGACTCCGGGTTTTTATACCCCGGATTATCTTGGCTGGAATCAGACGGCGACTAATTTTAACTATTTAGCTTATTACTCGCCACGACCTCCTAAGATTGCTGCACCAGATTTGAATTTTGGATGTACTTCTCCTGGCTCATGCCCCGTAACTCAATGGGATGCTTTCTCGTTGGATAATCAATCCGAAGGTATATTGGCCTATATGGGTGGGCAAGCTATGACAACCATGAGGTTTTATGGCTGGGCGGCACATGACCAGGGCGCACTCAAGGATATGTGGATCGATTGGGGAGATAGTAATGAGCAGGAATTCCATGACGTTAAAATGAAAAATAGAAAACCTTTCTGCAATGTAGGTAAAGAATGCCAATTTGTACCCGGGCTCACCTGTACTACGGATAATGACTGCCCACCGGCCGGTGGAAAATGCGCAGATGTTGGTTTCTGTCAGGCTCATCAATATCAGGCATGTAGTTCAGATTTAGATTGTGACCAATCTACAAAAGATAAATGTGTTAAGCGTATTCCTTTTGGTGATACGGAAATGGCATGCGAGCAAAATTATTTCGAATTTACACATGTTTATAGTTGTGGAAAAGAGATGAGAGATGGGAGTGTGATACCATTTTGTCAAAATAATACTCAAGAAATTAAACGATGTTCACGTGAAAATTCACGCATCTGTACTAGTGATTCGCAGTGCGGCGCAGGCGATAAATGTTTATCCGGTTTAGCTCCCCCTGGTGGATGCTATGATACGGTAAAGAGTTCCTGTCGCTTTACTCCGCGCATTTTGCTCAAAGATAGTTGGGGTTGGTGTACCGGTGAATGTCGAAAAATAGATCAGGGGAGCGGCGTGTTGGGCATAGGCGCTATAGGTTCTGAGCCGATTATTTTCAAAAATGGTGGTTGTTATGATGGTTCTATGCTGACAGCTAACACTGATCCAAAAATTAAAATACTACCGATTAACTATTGCGATCCGAAAACTGATAATTACTCCAGTTCAAATAAATGGATACGTCCATGGATTGTCTATAAAGGCGCTCTCCAGCTCGGCGTAGCGCAATAATAATTGAAGTCGAAAAAATAAACACCCCGCGGGCAAGAAAGCTGCGGGGTGTTTCGTTTTGTGAGAAAGATCATTTTGCAGGGCTCGTCCCTTCGTTAAGGTCGATGATATGCGAGGCCATGATTTCCGAAGGACGCGATTTGTCGCGTTTGAAGTTTTCGAAACCTTTTATTAGCAGGGCGTATATCTGGTCAGTACCACGGAAACGAACAGTGTATAAAAAGTGGTATACGCTTTCGTTTAATGGTGGATAACCTTGGTGTTTAAGGTGCAATCGTTGAAGCATGCCTTGGATTAATGCCAGCCAATCCGGCATTCGACAGACCCAAGATGGCCATTTTTTTGGTGGCGAACAGAGCTTGGTAAAATCTCGCCCCCAGGCAGATGTGTCCGGAGTTCTTAGTAGTGGAACTAAGATTCTTAAATGTATTTCCTGGTATTGCAGGAGAGCTTTCTGTATATCTTCTGGCAGACTTTCGCCTTTTTCAACCAGCATGACACCCATGTCGTGGTTTTGACGCACTAATTTCAAAGGATCGCTGCGAGCGATAGCTAATCGGCTTCGAATATTCATTCGGCTCATGACGCCGGTTATAAAAGAAATAAGTTCCAGGCTGTTGTTGCGCATAACGAGCGGCACAACTCTATATCTACGTGCGCTGGAGCAAAAGTAATGTAAAAACCTACGCATAGGCTCGGAATTTGTGACATGCGGAAAGTATCCGTTTGTATCACAATAATATCGATGTATTTGGTTGTTCATGGTTTTGTCCAAGGAACCTAAAAATGAATTTATGTCTAAAGTTGACAGGCGTCAATAAACCGTGTATTATTTTTACCGATACTCGTTCTGGATGAACGAGTTTCTTTATTAAGTTTATTCTCGTTCTCCCCCTGTAAGAAGGGGGATCAACTCACTATTCACTACTTACTTTTACTACTATGGCATCTCCAATATCACAAGCCATGCGTCAAATCTGCGACGAAAAAAATATCGCATACGAATCGGTTTTAGAAACCGTGGAATCAGCCTTGGCTGCTGCTTTTCGTAAAGATTTTGGCAATAAAAATCAAAATATTAAAGTGCAGTTTGATCCCGAAACATACGATGGCGGAACTTTAGGCATCCGCGTATTCGATGTGAAAACCGTGGTGGCTGATATTGAACTGCCGGATGATTATTTCGAAAAATTCGAAGCCGCAGCTGCCGCTAAACGAGCCGCCGCACCAACCCAAAGAGCGGCAGAGCGACTGCTCGAAAAACCGGAACCAGAAGAAGAAAAAACGGATGACGAGTTCGTATTTAATCAAAAAACCATGATTATGTTATCCGATGCGCGCGACTTAAAAAGCGATGCGCAAATCGGAGAAGAAATTCGCGTTGAACTTTCGGTGCCGGCTGCTTTTGGGCGTATGGCCGCACAGACCGCCAAACAAGTGATCATGCAAAAACTGCGTGAAGCTGAGCGAAATGTTATCTTTAGTGACTTCAAAGATCGCGAAGGTGAGCTCATGAACGTAACGGTTCAACGCCGCGAAGGACGTCTTGTGTTAATCGATCTCGGCCGTGCTTCGGGAATCTTATTGCCGGAAGACCAGATAGAAACCGAGAGATATTTTCCGGGGATAAGACTTAAGATGATTTTGCGCGAAGTGGTTATGACATCTAAGGGTCCGGAAATACGACTGTCTCGTTCGAGTCCGGGTTTAGTGGCCGCAATCTTTGCACAGGAAATTCCTGAAGTAGCGAACGGTATCGTAGAAATTAAAAATATTGCACGTGAAGCAGGTTCGCGAACCAAGGTAGCGGTTTCGGCTAACGATAGCGCCATTGATCCCATCGGCTCTTGTATCGGTCAGCGCGGTACGCGGATCCAGACTATTATCCGAGAATTAGGAGGAGAGAAAGTTGATGTGGTTTCGTGGTCATCTGATGAAGTCGAATACATTACCGCGGCACTGAGTCCGGCAAAAATCGGGAGCGTTGAATTAGATCAGGAAACCCATCTCGCATATATCAAAGTACCAGCCGACCAGCTTTCGCTTGCCATCGGCAAGGGCGGGCAAAATGTTCGCTTGGCGGCTAAACTGACGGGCTGGAAAATAACTATCGTGGAAGAAGGTGGGCGTGAGGTGGCAGACTCGGAAGTCGGTGAGTTTGAGGCAGAGGGAGCGGAGGTAGCATCGCCGGAAGTTCCGGAAATAGTTCAAGAAGCTGATGGAAAAGAAAAGAACACCAGTGAAGTCAAAGAATAATAAAATATGATCTCACTTTTCAACACGCTCATTTATCAACCAATATTAAATCTTCTCATCTGGCTTTATAACGTCATTCCGGGCAGTGATATCGGCTTGGCCATAATTGCTCTTACGATCATCGCCAAAGTCGTGCTTTATCCGTTTACGGCCGCGCAGATTAAGCAGCAGAGAGCTCTGCAGGAAGTCCAGCCGAAGATTGACGAAATACGGAAACGCTTAAAGGATGATAAGGAAGCTCAAGCCAAAGAGCTCATGGAGCTTTATAAAAAAGAAAAAGTTAACCCTGCTTCGTCTTGTCTGCCGCTTCTGATTCAGATGCCAATATTTATCGGCTTGTTTAGAGCCCTGAATGACGGATTGACCTCGCATAGCTTGAATTTACTCTATCCTTTCGTTGCAAATCCGGGGACTGTTAACAATATGATGTTCGGTTTAGTCGATCTGTCTAAGCCTAACGTCGTTTTAGCGGTACTGGCAGCCGGAGTACAGTTCATACAAAGCAGGCAGATAATGAAGAAACCTAGTCCCGCATCTCCCCCTCCACCGGAAGTCGCCGGATCTGAAGGCGCTAAAGATGAGAGCATGGCCGCCATCATGAACAAACAGATGCTTTACATCATGCCGCTGGTTACGGTTTTCATCGGCATCTCTTTACCCGGCGGTTTGACTTTGTACTGGCTCGTAATGAGTGTGCTTACTGTTATCCAACAAGCGATATTTTTAAAAAGACCTACGCCACCTAAAGTGGAAGCGAAGCTGTCGTAAGAGATTTCCGTCATTCCCATCCGTCCCCGTCATTCCCGTGAAAACGGGAATCCAGTCAGGTAGGGTCGATTTCGTCATATGAAAAAAATTTTTATTTATTAATATTATGAAGATACAGAGAATATCTCGGCCGCTATTCTTAGAGAGAAGCAGATGAAGAAATGGAATCGTAATTGGAAGCTGGAATTAATAGAAAAATATAATCC
>JBDRFZ010000041.1:0-15451 GCA_043818395.1 Patescibacteria group bacterium | reverse complement strand
AGTCCTGACCCAGATATCACCGAGCCGCACGAAACTCGGTTCGACTTTCATGGAACTGGGAGAAATGAGGTCTTTAATCGAAGCTACTCCCCGGCGATAAACACGCTCTTCCTCCAGAAGAATTTTTTCTTCTTCGGTTTTACGTTTCACCTCGGCTTTAGACGGACCTTTTTGCAACCCGATACCGCCGGCCGTGATGAGCGAAGCGTCTATTTTTTTTTCTTCCTGGGGTTTGAAAGCCATAGTTTATCCTTCAATTTGGAGCTTATGCGTATCGGTCATACGCTGTGCCTCAAAGAGCTCCGGATTATAAACCGTATAAAATAATTCTATCAGACTCTGCGTGTCGAGCATGACCGCATTCAAAGACATGGATTGCAACCCGGAAACAATACTGTTAACCCGAAGCATGATCAGTTCTTTGTTCCTGTTAAAACGATCCTCGGATAAATGAATGGCCACCGATGGGGTTAAAATCTCCGATAATCTGGTAAAGAAACTTTTTTGTTTGTCGGTAGCCGGATCAAGCGGAACGACCACGAAAAATTTCTTTTGCATAATCTCGCCGAGTTCCACTAATTGTTTGATATAGTCGCGATAATCGGAAATCTGCCGGCGCAAGAGTTCGTTGGTTTGCGTTTTTTCGGATTCCACGAGCTTACGCAGGTACTCATCAATATTCATGTGGCGCGACTGGATTACGATCTGGATAGGAAAATCCAAAGCATTCAAAAATTGCATGTAAGCCTGGACGATGGCGTTCTGTTCATCCATTGATTTGAGAGCAAAATTTATGCTTGAAACCAAAAGTACGGCACGCATGGTCCCGTCTTTCATGACCACCAAATCCTCCCTGATTTCAGCTACGTCAAGATAACGCTGTGCCGGCACTCCTGGTTTTGCTCCTGATAATTTTTTACTCTGCATAATTTATTATTCGTCTTGTTCGGGTTTGTATACCCCGCCCGTATTAACGACCAAAGACAAATCCCTTAATCTACTGCTTTCCGGCCTGGGTTTGACCGGCGTGACAATGGTCGGCGCCACGGTTTCCACTTTGGTGTATGCCCTGATCTCGGAATCGGTCGGGCGTTTATCCCAAACGCGAAGTGGCGGCCGCGTAACAGTCTGTAAAAAATTTATAAAAAAAATATGAAACGGCTGGCCGTTGATTTTTAAAAAACCAAAAACTCCCCCAATACCGCCGGCGAATATCGTGTAAACGATAAAATACGGAAAAGCTAAAAGTTTATAGGCGATAAAAATCGTAAACACGTCAGATAGCATTATTAAAAACTGGCGGACGGTAATTGGCCCGAGAATTTGATCCTCTTTGTCAATAAATTGCGGTACAATGAACTTTTCGGGCATATATCCGATTAGAAGTGTAGCTTACTATTCAACGAAATAACAGCCGAGAGCTCAGCCGGTGACGGTACATCTTTTCCGTCTTTTCGTTTTTCTTCGGCTAACATTACAACTTGTTTTCCTGTTTTAAACGACTCACTCACAAGATCCATATAAGCGGCCTGCAAAGGACAAGCCTGCCAGGCCTGTATTCCTTTTAATCGTTTTTCAAAAGATTCCTGACCTAATATATTTATCCTTTCGATGATTTTATCGGCTGCTATGAGCGGATCCTTAGCTAAACGCCTGAATTCGGACAAGGTAAGTGATTTTAATTCCTGAAGCGGACCTGAAAGCTGCTGCGGCGCATACTTAACATCATCCATACGCGGCTTGGCGATCATTTGAGCTCGTGACTGCATAATGGCTGTAGCTTTGGAAACTTTAATTTCCGGACGCGCTGAACTCGAAGATGGCTTCTGCGCGCCTGGTAATACGGTTTCTGTTTTAGACACCACTACGCCTTGTTTTATAACTGGTTTTGTATCAGTTATTTCTTTCGGCGCCGCAATAGGCGCGGCGCCTGCCGTTACCGCATTCACCAGTTCCCCGAATTTTTGCGTCTCCGCTTTTTTTTCTTTTGCGTCTATGGGATGCACATTTACAGGCGTCGTGAGGCCAATGGTACCAAAAGTCTGTTTCATGCGCTCCGCGATTTGCTTTTGTCTTTCTTCTCCTTCTTTCTTAGCCAGAACCTTCTCTTTGTACCACTGAGCATGTTCCTCCGCTTCTTTTTTCCGTCTTTCTTCGATTTTAACTTTTTGTTCCTCCAGCTGTTTATCCAATTTTTGTTTTTCTTCGGACGCTATCTCGCCATGAAAAATCCTATATCCTTCTTCGATTTGCACCGCAATACCTTCGGCTTGTTCTTTTGTAACTCCTAATCCTCCGACTTTTGTATCGCGCTCTAAAAGTTGTTTTAATTCAAACTGCGTACGTACATCGCGTAATCGCGACGATATAATGTAACGCAGACGTTTTGCGAGATAGTCGTCAACCGGTTTTAAAGTAACTTTTCCATATACATCTTCAACAGCTTTATCCAACACGCTTTGCGGCGTGGCCTGCTCTGTCATATTGGCCTTGATTTTATCTATTTCCAGTTCATCTTCGGTTTTGGCTGCGACCGGGGCTCCTGATTCGGTTTTTTTCTTAGCTTCTACGGTAAGCCAGTCAGCGTATTCGTCTTCGGATAATATTTCCGCGTTGTTCATCAAATGACCCAGGGCTTCCATGGCTTTGTCCGCCATAACCGGGTTTAATCCTATGCCGCCAAAATCCGAAGAACGTATTAAAGTCTCGCGAATTTGCGCGTCTGTTCTAATACCTTTAATTCTACTGACTATCAAATCTCGAAGCCTTTCCCTGGTTTGTCCGGCCATGATATTAAAACCGGCCGAAACAGCGACTTCCGAAGCCGCGCCGGAATAAGTCAAAGGTTTTAGCATGACTCGAAACTGCGGCCAGATGGACGAATTTATCTTATATTCATTCAAAACCCCGGTCAGCTCTTCGCCAAATAATTCGCGCAGAGGCCAGGCATAATTTTTTAACAGATCCGATACTAAAACCAACCAGTTTCCTTCTGGTACAGTAGCAGGCACCAATGATTCTTTAATTCTTTTTAAAGCTTCCGGTAAATTAATATCATTAAACGCGGTGTCCGTCAGTCTATCTATGATTTCTTCTTTTTGTTCTTTACTTAATTTATAAGAAGCCTGGATCTGTTCCATGGCTTTAGCTAAATCATCGGACATTAAAAATGAACTCAAAGCCGCCGGCATGTCCGAAAACTCCTCATAACTCTGCCTTACGTTTGCCATAACTTAACCTCTCTGACCCTTATTGCTGCGTCTGCCAATCTGTTTTAAAGTATCTTGTTTCCTGATTTGGTCGCTTAGCGTTATAAGCTTCTGATCAATCTCCGGCAATTGAGCCCCCAATTCCTTGACCGATGCTTTGGTTTTTTCTGCGGCTTTATGAATTTCCGATATCACTCCTTCCATTTTTTTCTTGGTTCCCGTATCAGGAGATTTATACAATTCTCCCAGGGCATCCACCTTGCCTTCTAGACTTTTAATTAAATCATCCCTGTCAGGACCCGGTGTTTGCAAGACTTCTGTATTGATATTGGCAACCGCCATAGCGCCTTGAATTTTTGCGGTTTCAGATTGTGACTTGGTATCTGTAGTCACATAATTAATAACATCACCCCGTGCCGAAGGTGGCGGACTGATACCCATAGCTTGACCTTGAGCCAAAGTTGCCAAATTCGCTCCCTTATCAGTCTCCGGACTTACATAGGCCTGAGGATTCGCGGCAACGAAATTCGCCTGTTTTTCAGTTAGCGGACGATCAAAACCCTTTGCAAAATCCGCAGCTTTATTTTCACCTAAGCCGGCGCCTCTTAAAGCTTCTTTAAACTTTTCTTTCATATCACCGCCAAGTCTGCCGACCAACTGGTCAAAATTCGTAATCTCGACTTTGCCGCCCGTAATTGACGGTGCTTGAGCCGAGTTTACCGCTCGATTCGCAAGAATCATGCGACCATCATCTGTCAACGAAATAATTTGACGAACGTTTTCTGCAGCTGCTTTTTGTTCTGGTCTTGCACCGTCTCGACCCGCGGCCATAAGCGTCATTATCTCATTTCGCCCTCCTTCTGATTCCATTTTTTGTTCAAGCGCTTCGGCGTAACGTTTTCTTTGCGGCTGCTTAACAAATTCTTTATAAGCATCCGAATCTTCATAACCCTGTTTGAATTGACCGGTCTTTTGATCAATTAAATCTGCTGATTGGAAATAAGCTGTTGTTACACCCGTGTCAGCAAAGGCTTCGGGTTTACGTTCACGCAATAAACGTGCCGGATCACTGATTTGAGTGCTAAAATCTTTAACCGCATCTTTCAGATCCGAATATTTAGATGGATCCTTTTGCATGGCGTCGGTTAGTTCTTTTATCGTAGCTGAATCACCCACAGCTATCGCCGCTTTCAAACCTTCTTCGATATTTGTTCCAGCGATACGTCTGGCCTGGGCTGTTGCATAAGCGTCGGCTCCCGCGTTAACTTCCGGATCTTTCGGATCTCCGCCGAATTTCTTAAAGTATTCCTCTTTGGCCGAATCACTTAAATTCTTGAAATCCGAAGGATTAGCGGCGAGTTTAGCTAATTCGATTTTAGCCGCGTTTTCTCGAGCCTCATTGTTTGAATTTTTCCCGCTTTCTATCTTTCCTTCCAGAGCATTTCTTACATCTTTTGGATCTTGACCTTTGATTAGATCCTTGATCTGCGCCCCTTCTAAAGAAGCGGCTCTGCCTGGCGTCGTACTTAATGTAGCGCCTAATTTTCCAAGTCGTGCGCCAGCAGGTCGCGCCAATATTCCGAACGCGCCCTTCTTGCTCTCTAAAGTTTTAGCCATGCCCGTCAACTTAGAACCTGCCGCACCGATGCTACCGCCTGCCTTAGCCTGAATAGCTGTCATCGCCGTCTTAGCACCAAACCTCGCGGCTTTGCTTGCGCCTTTGGCCGCAAAACGACCCATCACGCCCGCCGGGCCGCCGGCGGCTTTGATTTTTCCTGCAATAGCGCCAAGTTTTGGCGAAACTTCTCCGGAAACATCGACCGCGACTTTCAATCCGGCTAAGAGAAGCATGATAGAAACTATAAGCGTGGTCAGATTTTCTGTGCTGGCAATTGAACTTATTATGGTAAAGGTTTCGTTTGGTTCCTGTGCTTCACTTCTATACATGCCTTCATAAGGCTTTCCCGCCCCCTGGATCGTGGCCAGCGCCAGCCACAGAAAAAAAGCCACTATGGGGCCACCGGTTAAAAAGGCGCCCAGCTGTTTCCACCAATTCTGGGTTAAGGATTTCATTGCATTTTGCAATTTGGTGGGTAAAGCCAGGGCAAAAAAAGCGATGGGCGAAAGAATGAGCAGAATCCAGAGCATTACGATACGCACCACAAAATAAATAACCATGATGAGCATGATGGTGGCGATGATGGAAAAAACAGTAATCGCGAACAACAAAGTTACGAACACCTTACCCAGGGTCAGCAGGATATTGCCCGAAATATCAATTCCCCGGAGAGGAGAGGCAACCTCCATTATTTTTGTGATCTCAAAACCTTTTACTAGATTGCCAAAGGCCGCCTGCTTAAAACCATTTACGAACGTCAGGGTGATGACCTGCGAAAAATCTATGAGCACGCCAATCAGAGTTTTAGAGAAATTTATAAGAACAACCATGAGCAAAAGCTTCGGCAGATGCGCCTTATAATGAAACGGCTCATAACCGATGATAGTGGAAAAGGCGATGACCAGCAGTACCACGATAAAAAACATGTTGACCACGTCGCGTACGAGCGGCCACCCCAATTCCACGGGCCTGGCTCCTACAAAAGTATTGTACTGCGCTACATTGATCAGGATGTGCATCAGGATCATGACTATGCCGGTTATCATGGCGGCAATCATGTAGAGTATGGCGCAAAGGAAAACCGCGAGTGGACGAAATATCGCATCTGCCACGCCGTTCATGATGCCGGCTAATACATCGCCGGATGCCAGACCTGGCAGAACACATCCAAAAACGCCGATCAAAACAACCAGAACCGTCATTACGGTATAGGGTTTACCGCTCAAAAATTTACCGGCTTTTTCTATGCGTTTTTTAAGCCGTTTAAAATAACATGACAAGCCTTGTTTTAGGCTGAATTTAGTCGCTGTTATTGCCTCCATAATATATTGGTTATAGTATAACACGTTTTTAGCGAAACTTCGCCGAGCCAAACCCGTAAGTCTCGCCAAAAAACGCATGAACTGCTATATTTCCCACACATGAAAGACAGATTACGGATCAATCTCCTGGAAACAGGAGTAGACAAAGTAGCTCGTCGCATGACCGTTGTTGTAGCGGCAATTTTTACGTTACTCGTAGGCTCTTTGGCTACCCTTGGCGCCGGCGCATCATATCGTGCGGCGAACCATGGAACAGACGTATTTAGCGAGGTTGGTCATTTTTTTGCGTTCTCCGAGCTTAAACGCCTCATAACCGGTGATGAGGCGGTCGCCCAAACCGACCTCCTGAAAACACCTGACGGACGATTAAATATTCTTCTTTTAGGCATCGGCGGTACCGGTCACGAAGGACCGCAATTAACCGATACCATTATCTTTGCTTCATTCGATAAAAATACGGATCAACTCGGACTCGTTTCCCTGCCTCGTGACCTGGCTTTCCCGTTAGGCGGAGGAAGATTCCAAAAAATTAATTCCGTTAACGCTTATTATGAAGTCGAACACCCGGGCGAAGGCGCCAAGCTTACAGCCGAAGCGTTTGAAAAACTCCTGGGCGTAAGGATTGACCGGGTCGTAAAAATTGATTTCGCGGGGTTTGAAAAATTAGTGGACGCTCTGGGCGGGATAGACGTAAAAATAGAAAACTCGTTTACGGATAATTCTTTCCCCACGGACACTTACGGACCTAATCCATACAAATGGACGTCAGTGCGTTTCGAAAAAGGCATGGAACACATGAATGGCAAACGCGCCCTGACTTTTGTCCGTTCACGTCATGGCACTAATGGAGAAAGTTCAGACTTCGCCCGAAGCCGTCGCCAGCAAATCGTTTTAAGTTCGATCCGTGAAAAACTTCTATCTCTTGGTACGTTAAGCAACCCAAAAACCATAACTGATATCTGGTCCGCTCTTTCGAGCAACATCAACACCGATCTCACGGCCTGGGACGCTATCAAACTTGCCCCTTCTTTGCTCAGCTTTTCTTCGGAAAACATAATCAACCATGTACTGACAGATGCCCCGGGCGGCGAATTAGTGGCCGGTAACATCGACGGTGCGTTCATGCTTTTTCCGCGTAAAGCAGATTGGTCGGAAATACGCGAGATAGTCATGGATCCTTTTGCATCCGCAGAAGCCATGGCTGAAGCTTCTCACCCGCAGGAAAAAATCCAACTGGAAATAAAAAATGGGACAACCAGAACCGGCTATGCCGGCCAAGTTGCGTCGACTTTGGAAAAAAGCGGTTATGTTGTTTCGGCTACAAGTAACGCCAAACAGCGAGGCTACGAACGTACGGTCATATACGATCTGACAAATGGCGCTAAACCCAACGAACTGGCCCGGCTCAAAAAAATACTCGATGCCAACGTCGCTACCACTGCACCGGACGGAAAAATTCTGCTCTCTGACGGAAAAACCAACGAAAGCATATCCGAAACATCCACCCAATTTTTGATCATTCTTGGTGAATCAAGCATCAACCTGGTCAGCGCATATCCCGAACTCACAAATCCGTAAACGGAATACTATGGAAAAAAAGAAGGAAAAACGCCGTCTTCCGCTGGTAGTAATAGTAGGCAGGGCGAACGTTGGAAAATCAACGCTTTGGAACAGACTCTCACAAACCGGCCGAGCCCTGGTTTCTGATATCGCGCACACTACGCGCGATCGTAATTATTCGGAAGTCGTCTGGCGCGGATCGCTTTTTGACGTAGTCGATACCGGAGGTCTGGACGCTGAACAGGGTAGCGAAATTGGCCGAGGTATATTAAAGCAAGCTGAATTAGCAATACGAGAGGCTGATCTGATCCTGTTTCTTGTTGATGCAAAAACCGGAATCTTGGCTCAGGATCGTGATCTGGCTAAATCAGTAAAAAAAATAAACCAGCATATCGTACCGGTGGTAAATAAAACCGATAATGCACGAGATTTGCACGTGTCGTCAACTAAAGAAGTATGGGGTTTGGGATTGGGAGATCCGGTAAATTGCTCGGCATCGACTGGTCGCGGAACAGGAGAGCTCCTGGATCGTATCTTCGAAGAACTCCATCGGATCGGAAAACCACCGATTCCCATTGATATCATTTCAGGCAAACCGCTGAAAGTGGTGATCATGGGCCGACCAAACGTCGGCAAATCATCTCTTACGAATTCAATCTTAGGAAAAGAACGATCCATTGTTTCGTCGGTCGCGCACACTACGCGTGAACCGGTTGATACTGAACTCGTCTGGAAAGGCGAACGTTTGATACTTGTAGATACAGCCGGTATGCGCAAACGTGCGCATATCGAAAAAGGATTGGAAGAAGCCGGCTTAGAAAAAAATAGGGAAGCTTTAAAAAAAGCCGACGTCGCGGTTTTGGTCTTGGATTCAACCGAGGGCGTTTACGACCAGGATAAGCATCTGGCCGGACTTTTAAAGGATGAAAACAAAGGTCTGATCATTGTCATGAATAAATGGGATTTAGTAGAAGGTAAAACACACGATACGGTTAAATATTTTGAAGCCCACGTCCGACATGCGCTGCCGTTTTTAAAATGGGCACCCATCATTTTTACTTCCGCTAAAAATAATCTTCGGGCCGCTGCAATTTTGGACGCCGCTTTCAAAGTCCGCGAAGAACGACGGCGACAGATAGCTTACAATGCCTTGCAAAGATTTTTAAAAATGATCATCACTAAAAAACGTCCGTTCCAAGAAAGCGGGCCCCAATCCCCTTACGTCCATGACATAGCGCAGATCGGCGTTGAACCGCCGACTTTCGTGGTCACGGTCCGCGGCCTTAAAGCCACGATTCATGAGGCATGGCTCAGATTTTTTGAAAACCGTTTACGAGAAAAATTCGGTTTTAGCGGTACGCCTATAAAAGTCATCGCCCGCTCCGAGCCCGTGATAAAAGCAGAAATGCCGGAACATATCCGCAACCGCCCCACTCGGCGCAAGCGACCAATCGGCAGACGCGCGGGTAGATATTAATCATATGAAACTCATCGTTGGGCTTGGTAACCCCGGCAAAGAATACGAAGCGACGCGCCATAATGCCGGATTTTTGGCACTAGATGCTTTAGCCGGCAAATTAGAAGCTAAGTGGAAAAAAGATGCCAAGCGACAAGCTGAAACTGCAACCACGAAAATAGAAGGTGAAAAAATTCTCTTAGCCAAACCGCAAACTTACATGAATGCATCCGGCGATGCGGTTTTGGCACTGGCTAATTTTTATAAAATTCAAATTAAAGATATTTTAGTGGTGCAGGATGATCTTGATTTGGAACCTGGGACCTTCAAACTTACAGCCCAGGGCAACCACGCCGGTCATAAAGGCGCAGCTTCGATCCAGGAAAAACTCGGAACCAGCAAAATCTGCCGCCTGCGTCTGGGAGTCGGACATCCCAAGGATCAGACGCCGGTAGAAGATTACGTACTTCGTGGGATAGAAAAAGAAACATCGGAAACAATCACACTGGCGTCACAAATAACTTTGGATTGGATCATGATCGGAACAGATCAGGCTATGAATAAATGGAATAGAAAATAAAAAACCGCCATTGAGCATTAAACTCGCTGGCGGCAAGGAGAGGGTTACAACAACCCACAAAAATCCCGATCCAGGTTGCCAATTTTACGTCCTGGCTAGACAACTTGTACCCTGGTTCATCGTCAGGGTTGAAACGCACCCGAAAGAGAGAGTCCGGGCCAGACTTTGATGCCGAATTTCGTCCGACATCTAACGCGACAGTGGCAACTTTCCGATTTTACGGCCCTGATGCCACGCTACAGGGTTGCGATCAGTACCATGAGAGCTTGAACTGGAATCCTACTCACTTCCGGCTGGTATCGGTTTTTGACATTTGTCCATACGTCGCAAAATGCGACGCTGCTCTTTGCGTTGGATCAAACATCTCCCCCCGACCTATTCCTTTGCTTGCAGTTTTCCGCTCCTACGATTGTTTTTTCCTCTCTCTCAAGAGGCGGTCTCGACGAGCGCGCCGCCCTAGTTCTTGCCGCTACGCACGAACATGGGTTGCGAACTCTTGAGGCCGACGCCGGCGATCATGGCGATGATGGTGCTGTTCACGATATAAAATCCGCTCTTGTCGAAGGAGCCTTGAGTGATAGCGAATGCCATTGCATTTTTTTTATAACAAAAAACTTAGAAATTGTCAAGGCTCTTGACACCGGCTAAAAAATCCTTCAGCGGTATATATAGGAGATAAAAAAATCCTCGTTCCTGCCTACAGCAGGCCGCTACAACCGGGATAAGCAGATATTTCTCCCGGGAAGGCCGACCGTAAGCAGAAACGAGGAAACAAGCACTACGTGATTACCTATTATCACTACCAATTATGAGCGTCAATACTAGCCCTTGGGACGCTTCCCGCCTCGGTTGGTTAGCCCTGGCTTCTTTCCCGTATTTTGGAAACCGTACTTTATATAAATTGAACAAATTATTTAAAGGTGACGGCCAGGCTGCTTATAACATCATTCCATCCAAACTTGATTTATTCGGTTTTCAAGACAAAACGAAAATAAAATTCCTGAAATACCGTAACACCACTAATCTAACGGATCTTGCTCTTAATCTTGATAAAAATGATCTTCGATTCATTACCATCCATGATGACGAATTTCCAAATAAACTAAAAGAAATAACTGATCCTCCAATCTGCCTATTCGTACGGGGCGCGGATATAGATGTAAATCATAATACGATCTCTATCGTCGGTACCAGAAACTGCACGCCTTACGGAAAATCAACGGCTGAAATATTTGGCCGTGAAGCGGCTTTGGCTGGAATCGGCGTTGTCTCCGGCCTGGCTCTGGGTATCGATGCTTACGCACATCAAGCTGCACTCGAAAACAGTGCGTATTGCCTGGCGGTTTTAGGGTCAGGAATAGATGATGACGCGATATACCCAAGATCAAATTTAAAACTCGCACACGACATTATAAAAGGAAACGGAACAATAATTTCTGAATTTCCACCAGGCACCGAAGGCCTTAAGCACCATTTTCCTCTGCGTAACCGTATAATCGCCGGACTTAGTCGCGCGACCCTGGTAATCGAAGCTACGGAACAGTCGGGATCGCTTATTACCGCTCATCTAGCTCTTCAATACAACCGAGATGTCTATGCCATCCCCGGACCGATCACGAGCAACCAATCAAAAGGCACTAACAGTCTCATCAAGCAAGGCGCTATCCCCTGTTTAAAACCGGAAGATATTTTTGAAGTCAGTTGTAGTCAGGCTGGAAAAATTTTGCCGATCCGCGATATCAAACTCACTTCGATAGAAAAAGAACTGCTCGAACACCTGCCATATCCGCGTCATCTGGATGATCTTTGCAGATCCATAAATCGCGACATACCAAGCGTGGTTACCACTCTTCTTGATCTGGAATTAAAAGGCGCGGTACGCCAACAAGAAGGAAAAATTTTTGAAAAATTGATATAGTGGCCTTTGACGAAATTAATAAAATCTGGTATTACCGCTAACATCTCTGATATCTTTAACCAAATCATATGGAACTAGTAATCGTAGAATCTCCAACCAAAGCAAAAACAATCGCACGCTACCTGGGTAAGAACTATAAGGTTCTGGCTAGTTATGGGCATGTCCGCGATCTGCCCAAATCAAAAATCGGCGTGGATGTGGAGCATGGCTTTGAACCAAGCTATACCGTTTCCGCTGACCATAAAGCTAAAGTCAAAGATCTGAAGACCGCAGCCGGCAAAGCAAAGCAAGTCTTGTTCGCAACTGACGAAGACCGCGAAGGAGAAGCTATCTCATGGCATATCGCCAATATTCTGGATATTGATCCGAAAAAAGCCAAAAGAATTACTTTTCATGAAATCACCGAAGATGCGATAAAAGACGCGCTCGCCAATCCGCGCTCCTTGGATTTAGGTTTAGTTGATGCTCAACAAGCGCGGCGTATTCTGGATCGCCTGGTCGGTTATGAACTCAGTCCTTTTTTATGGAAGTATGTACGGCGCGGACTTTCGGCCGGTCGCGTACAATCCGTTGCTCTCAGGATTATAGCGGAACGCGAACGTGAAATCCGCGCTTTCGTGGCACAGGAATACTGGTCAGTCGAAGGTTTATTCAAAGCGCCAAGCAATGAAAATACATTCGAAGCAAAATTGAATTCCTTGGATGGTAAAACTTTGGACAAACTCGCATTAAAAAACCAGGAAGCGGCCGATGCAATCATAAAGGAGATTGAGGGAAACGATTTTATAATCGGTTCAGTCGAATCAAAAGAAAAAAACATCAACCCGCCGGCGCCTTTTACTACTTCAACGTTGCAACAAGATGCCAACAAACGCCTGGGATTTTCCGCCAAGCAGACCATGATGTTAGCGCAAAGGCTTTACGAAGGTTTAGAGGTCGGCACCGAAGGCCAGGTCGGTCTGATTACTTACATGCGTACTGATTCTGTAAACATGGCTGATAAATTCGTAAAAGAAGCTGCGGAATATATTGAAGAAACATTCGGTAAAAAATACCGCCTGGACGAACCGCGTCGCTATAAAACTAAATCAAAGGGAGCACAAGAGGCACACGAAGCTATACGTCCAACTGATCCATCACGCAATCCAGATAAACTCGCAGCTTATCTAGGCAAAGATGAACTCAGACTTTACGAACTCATTTGGCAGCGAGCTATGGCTACGCAATTGCCGGCAGCTAAACTTTTAGGAACATCTGCAGATCTGGAATGTGGCCGAGCAAGTTTTAGAGCTACAGGACAACGCGTTATTTTTGATGGATATCTCAAACTTTACCCGGATCAGGATAAAGATAAATTCTTACCGGAACTTAAAGAGAACGAAAAAGTTCAAGCTCTGGAAATCAAAGGTAAACAGCACTTCACCGAACCGCCGGCACGATATTCAGATGCCACACTAGTAAAAACGCTCGAAGAATCGGGAATCGGACGTCCTTCAACCTATGCGCCAACCATCTCAACACTTATTGAACGCGATTACGTGGAAAGGGATGACAAAAAACGCCTAGCTCCGACTGATACGGGTTTTGAAGTAAATGATCTACTGGTCAAACATTTTCCTGATATCGTGGACATGGATTTTACATCACGCATGGAGTCATCGTTGGACCATGTAGCGGAAGGTGTTATGGAGTGGCGTCCTCTTCTGGAAGCTTTTTACGGCCCGTTCCATCAACACTTAAAAACTAAAGAAAAGGAACTGGATAAAGAACTTGATGCTGAAGCAGAAGGCGAAGTCTGTGAAAAATGCGGCTCTCCCATGGTTGTAAAACGCGGCCGGTTCGGTAAATTCCTGGCCTGCACAAACTATCCGACATGCAAATCAACTAAGCCGCTGAAAGGCCAGGAACCGCCACCCGCACCGGAACCCACGGACGAAAAATGTCCGGCCTGCGGCGCCATGATGGTTAAAAAAACCGGACGCTACGGCCCGTTTCTTTCGTGTTCCCGTTATCCGGAATGTAAAACCATAAAGAATATCGAAAAACCCGTGATTGACGCCAACGGCAATACCATCTCTTGTCCAAAATGCAAACTGGGCACAATCATTGAACGCAAATCCAAAAAAGGAAAACTATTTTTCTCCTGCAACCGCTACCCTGAATGCGACCAGGCGTTTTGGGATCGACCGACCGGCGAAAAATGCCCGGATTGCGGTTACGCTACTCTGGTTTTAAAAGGCAAATCAAAAATAAGCTGCCCCAATGACGGTTGCGGCTTCAAACGCGATGCAGATTAAGCGAGCCGGATCACTTTTGTTACGCCGCCTTTTTTGATGATGCTCCTGCAATTATTTTATCTAAAATCTTCTCCCCAAAATCTCCGGGATCATGCACGGCGGAAAAAGCACCTCCCACCACGTCTTCAAGTCCCGTACCTGATGACTGTTTAACCTGCTCTTTGCCTTCTATCCCGCCACCTAACCCGCCACCATATCCTTCGATGCCGCTTTCCGGGGTAGCAGACACGCTCCCGCCGACAGCTTTTTTCTTTTCATCTTCTTCGGCCGCGCCTTTGCCTGCCTGCTTAGCCCGGTCCATGAGACGAGTCAACTGCAGAATCGTATCGGCCAACTCATTGGCCAAAGTTTCATTCTTTTGAATATTTTCCGATAGTTCAGCCTGCTTGGCTTGGGCTCCGGCTAAACGGTTTTCCAACTGTTCTTCCCCCTGCAACGATGCCAGTTCCGCCTGGATGGATGCCACCTCCTGGTCGACTTCAGCTTTTTCTTTCTTAAGTTTGATTAAATCCAGCTGAAGTTGCCGCCGCTCTAACGATTTACGATCTATGGCGTTAGCAAACTCAAGCTCATCGATCTTAGCCTGGTCGCCCTCGGTTCGTTTATTCACGGGCTTGGCGTAAAGTTCATCAAGCTGCTTCTGTCGGTTTGCGATCTGGGCATGGAAATGTTTTTCTATATCACCAACCGCCGACTCCATCTGACCTTCGTCCTGGGCGGCAAAAGCGGCTTCCGCAGCATCATTTAGTTTATGTGAAACTTGTTCGCGATCCTGCGTTTCGAGGCCTTCCGATTTTGCCGGCTGCTCGGCTTGAGAAATCATGGCTTGCCGTGCCTCTTCGGAGATCATGGCTGGTTTTTCGGGAATCTCGGCTTCAGCCAACATCTGTCGTTTAGCTTCATCGGAAACCGTCTCTGGCTCTACCGGCTGCTCGGCTTGAGCTAACATGGCTAACCGAGCTTCTTCGGAAACTTCCGGTATGACCGCTTGTTCTGCTTTGACCGGAGGCGGCGATTCTCCACTCTCTTGAACTACCGCTTCGATTTCTTTTTGCGCCTGACCCGCTCGTTCCAATATTGCTTTTTCAAGTTCTTCAGCTTTTTTCTGTACGTCTTCAGTGACTTGAGGAAAATCACGATCGGCTGCCACGCCCGAAAAATCCTTGACCTCACTAACCTCATCTTTTGCCAGCTGTTCCACCTGACTTTCGACGCTAGCCGTATCACCGCTTTCGATAGCCCTGTCCAAAGGACTAAGCTCCGCACTGACCGGAATCGGCGATATCATCTCAGGTTTTGGCTGGGCTTCTTGAGCCTGCGTGTCAGTCATAAATTACTTTGATATTATCCAAAATACGCGGCTTTGCATAGCGTACGTTATAACCCATAAATACTGTTACCGAACCCCATCCGGATAGCCCATAATTCGGTTACCGTGGTTGCCATATGGTCATGGCAACGAAAAAGGATATTGTACGCACTCATCTCGAT
>JBDRFZ010000040.1:0-2417 GCA_043818395.1 Patescibacteria group bacterium | reverse complement strand
GGCAAAACTGGCGAAAACAGGTTATTCTCATCGAAAAATATGAGATGGTGGCCCGCGTCTGGAAATATTTAATATCAGCCTCAAAAAAAGACATCCAAGCCCTGCCTCAAATAAATCCCGGTGACGATATTAGAAATCATTCGCAACTTTCCCAAGAAGAACTTTGGCTTATGGGATTTTGTCTCAACATGGGTGCCTCACGTCCAAAATACAGCATCGGACCGTGGGGCAACCAGTGGGAAAACCATCGCCGCCAAATTATCAACAGTCTGCATAAAATTAAACATTGGCAAATCATCCATGATGAGTATATCACAGCCCCGAATATCAAAGCAACCTGGTTTATAGATCCGCCCTATCAGTCCGGCGGTCAGGGGTATACAATGTCATTCAAAAAAATTGACATCGATGAATTAAAATCGTTCTGCTTATCTCGCCAAGGCCAATTAATTGTTTGCGAAAATTCATCAGCCACATGGCTACCGTTTAAAAAATTAAAAAACCATACGTCCGGCAATAGCCGCTATAAAAACGGCAACATGAAAACAACTGAGTGTATTTTTACTAAAAACTGTAAATCTATAAAACAAACCAAACTAAACTTTAAATGAAAGCTCTTAGCATCCGCCAACCGTGGGCGTGGCTGATATTCTACGCCGACAAAGACATCGAAAACCGTTCCTGGAAAACCAACTTCCGGGGACGGTTTCTCGTCCATGCATCGAAAACTATTGACCACCCGGCATACGATCATTACAGCCTGTTTTATGATATGCCGGCTATCGCGGATCTGGAAACCGGCGGCATAGTCGGACAGTCTGAAATTATTGCCTGTATTGATCGTTCCGACTCCGACTGGTTTTCCGGTCCGTATGGTTTCGTGCTTCAAAATTCTAAGCCCCTTATTTTTTCGCCTTGTCGCGGACGGCTTTACTTTTTCCAACCCGACCGCCTCTAAATTTCCGGGTGATTATATCCTCTGTAGGGTTTTCGCCGATATAGCGGAAGCCCTGCACCGCCCGGAAGTGACCTCCAAAACCGCCAAACCCTGATTTTTTTCCCTGACGTTTATGAGTATTCGCCGCGTATGCTTTGTTTTGTCCATGCAACGGACATGTCACTTGCTGCCATTTCGGATCGTTTCGACGCGCACGCGCAAGACCTGGATGGGAAGTTGTCGCTAATAATGTCAATTTTCTGCCAGGCAAAACACCTTTGCCGTCAAGTTGAAGCTGTGCAATAAAATTAACAAATCTCACTCCGATACCGCAGCCTTGCCATTGAGGATTGACAACAAACCGCGCTCCGCGAGCTTCGACTGTTTTACCCTTCGGCTTTGGAGCTACGGCATAATGCGCCACCGGTTCACCATCGACAACACCAAGATATACTTTTGCAGCGGGCATTTTATCAACTTTCAAATAATGATGTTCCCTAAATAAGCCCCAAAATCGCCAGTTTGTTTGAAAGATTTTAAGCTCAATCTCGGGCCTTCGCCAAAGACCCCTCCCCTGGTATTTGCCGGTAGCAATATCATAAACCCAGTCCGGCTCTAACCAGTCAATTATATCGTAATGGCATGAAAGTAATACGCATTTCTTCACCCCGTCTTTTTGCGCACGCTTCCAGTTCTTTGAAAAAGCATGAGCTCCGACTTTAGCGATCTGCCGATCTACAACGGACGTAAACTCATCAATGACAATTCTTTCGGGAGCTTCACAAATCACCCGCGCCAGATTCGCCCGAAACTTTTCGCCGTTCGACAATACCGGAAACGGTCTGAGCCACGAAGGAACCGAGCCAAGGCCAACCCCGGCCAGCGCACGCGTAACCTCGTCAAAGTCTCCGTCTGAATTAATGGCGTCAATAATAGGTTTGTCTTTCGGCCAGTTATCGAAATTATAAAAGCAATCCAACCCAAAAATTTCTTTCCCGATTGATGTCTTGCCGGAGCCCGAAGGACCGACCACCAGGCCAATACTCCACTGATCATCATCAATAGGCAGGTCTGCATCTAAAGAAAAGTTACACCCAGACTCGACGTTGAAAAGAGATTTACACCGTGCCGCGCGATAGCTGTCGAAGTCGCTGCAATTATGCCTTATTTTAATTTTCATGTATTGACCACCTTACAAGCGTAACCTTGCTCAGTTAAAAAATTATAAACCTGCTCTTGATGATTTTCATTATCACAAATAACGATCACGCCGAATTGTGCCGAATAGTTATCTTCAGGAGGCGGATTATCCCCACCGCCCTCGTGACTCCACCCGGTAATAAACTTATCAATATCAATTTCCGGTAATGATAGATCGTCTTTAATGCCAAATAAATCAACCGAATGTTCGGCCAGAAATTCATACAAGCCTTCGTCGGTCATTTTTGCGTATCTGGAATTTAAAAGCAGAAGTTTTTCG
>JBDRFZ010000039.1:0-30152 GCA_043818395.1 Patescibacteria group bacterium | reverse complement strand
GTATGAATTGTTGAAATGACTAGATGGCCTGTTAAGGCTGCTTGAATCGCGATCTCCGATGTTTCTAAATCTCTGATTTCACCAACCATGACCACGTCAGGATCCTGACGTAAAATAGATCTTAATCCTTTAGCGAAAGTATAATCCTTACTGTAATCGATCTGACTTTGGTTAATGCCGGTTAGTTTGTATTCAACCGGATCTTCGAGAGTGATAATCTTAACGTCCTCGGTATTCAGGCGTTTTAAAATCGCGTAAAGAGTCGTGGTTTTACCAGAACCCGTAGGACCGGTTGTTACGATCATGCCGTTTGGCCGCTCGATTTCTCTTTTTAGCATTTCCCATGAACGTCCCCGTACGCCAAGTTGTTCAAACTCCAAAGCTATTGATTTAGGCCTTAATAAACGCATGGCCACGGATTCACCGAAAGCTGTTGGCAAAAAAGAAACGCGGATATCGATTTTTTCGTTGGTTAAATAAATTGTGATTCTACCGTCTTGCGGTACGTCTTCGATGTTGATTTTTACACCAGCCAGGAGTTTTAAACGCGAAATTATTTGTTTCCAGGAATCCTTTGGCATTACAGCCGCATCATGCAGATCACCGTCTATGCGATAGCGGATTTTAACGTCATTTTCTTCTGCTTCTATATGGATATCAGTCGCATCTGTGTTGAGTGCTCCGCCAATTATAAGCGTGACTACGTCCGTGGTAGAAACTTTAGTGATCGTTTCCCTTAATTTTTTTAAGTCTGTTATCTCGGAGGCGTATTTCTCCAAAGCGGCTTGATCAATTCTAACGCCATAAATGATTTCTTTTATTTCGGGCAGTTTATCGTATAGATATAAAGCTTCATTAAAGCTTTCCGGTGAGATGTAATAAATTTGAACCTGGGCACCATGTTCTTTGGAAATTCTTTCTTTAATTTCATCGACAATTCTACTCGGTTTTGTGGTCGCTAACCGCATCTGGTCTCCTTGCGAAAAAAACATAACTGCCGAAGAACTTATGGCTTCATCTTTGGGAATAAGCGACAAGGCTTCGGGGGCAATAGGAAAACCTTTTAGGTTGATATAAGGGAGTCCGGCTTCAGCTGCTTTTTCTTGAGTTAATTTTTCGATCTCTTTATGCTTAATATCGACCATTTTCTCCTTGAGTTTTTCTTCGGTCGTCCATTCGGTTTTGGACTTGGAGGACGATGGTTTTGCGACTACATTTTTTATTGGAGTCGCCGGAACAGCTCCGCCTGATTGCGCGGATTTCTTAAAAAGATCCTCTATGGATTGAGGCTTGGGAGGATTTGGAGTAGCCATATTTTAGCGGTCAGGAACGCTGAAAGAACCAGTCAGAGCTCGATACCAACGATGGAGTTTTGGTAAAGCACCGCCTTCACCGAGTCGACGATACAGGTAAGTCCAAGTTGCGTATTGCAGTTGCGTAAGAAAAGCAGAGGCCAAGATGACACCAATAAAGAAAAATGCCAGCCCTACGCCCAGCGCTCCATAAAATACAAAACTTGATTGTAAAACGGCAGCCGAGATAACAGCTGCGAGAAGCGGAAGAATCGCTAAAAACAATAAGCTGATAAATAATGCGACCATGCCAACAGCTATAAGCATAAGAATTAAAGCGGTTTCAAGAGTAATCATCCAATTCTTTTTGAATAGTTGATAGCCTCTAATCAGGGCTTCGGAAACAGGTGCGCCCTGGAGAACCATGGCGTTAAGAGCAAAAATTTGTACGATTGATACAACGAATGTAAGGGAAATAAAAACGAAAAATGAAAGCATGTACAGTATTTGGGTTGCTACGGTTTTTTCATCCAAGGCAAGGTAAAGAGAGAAGGCTACCAGGAAACGTAATATCCAGAGTGTTGATAAAACTAGAGCATTTAAAGCTAAGACCGGCCAAAAAGCACCGCCGCCTATGCGGAAAGCGTCGGAGAGTTTTGGTCGTCCGCCGCGTTTTAATGAACCTAGGGCATAGACCAATCCTGCCTGTGATACACAAGAAATAGCAATCAATGATAAAAATACTAAAGCGACGGCAATAACAGCCTGTAATCCGGAGGCTAGTCCCAGGATATTACCCGGATCTGTAACTACGAGCGAAAGTGTTGAACCTATTTCGTTGATACCTAGTGTCGTTTGGTTAAAGTAAGCTCCTTGTTCGCTGGCTGTCCTGATGGCTTTAAGGATGATGTCATAAGTTCCGCCGGTTAAAAGCAGGGAGGCAAAAAATGCTAACGGCCAGAAACGTCTTTCGTTCCAGGCGGTTTTTATCGCGTGAGAAATTATCTCTCTATAGACCGGGCTATCTGCGCGGCGTGAAAAAATACGTGGCATAGATTTTCAAATATAATACCACGATAATCACCAGGGCTGTAGATGGTGTCTGCTTATGCAGCTAAACAGCAGTCGGTATATTCTTTGGATTTGCCGGCGGCAGTCCCACGACCTCTACGAACTGTTCTCTTTCCAAGGTCTCCTGGGCCAGGAGTTTTCGCCGATTTTTTCCATTATTTCTTTATTTTCGGAGATAATATGCTTGGCTTTTTTCAAACCATCGGATATCAGTTTGTCTATTTCTTCATCTATGATCTCGGCGCGTGATTCCGAATAATCTCGATTTTCATGGATCTCACGTCCCAAAAAGATCATGTCTTCCTGTTCGCCGTAGGCTCTGGGGCCCAGCTTGTCGCTCATTCCCCATTGCGTTGTCATATTTCGAGCTAGTCGCGTAGCTTGTTTCATGTCGCTTGAGGCACCGGTCGTGACGTCTTCGAAAAAAATCTGCTCTGCCGCATAACCGCCAAGCATAACTGCAATGTCTTCCTGGTATTCCTCACGACTTCGCATGCTTCGATCTTCAATTGGCATTTTAAGCGTGTATCCGGCAGCGCGTCCTCGAGAAATAATGGAAACTTTTTGTACAGGATCCGCATGCGGCGAGAGATGGGCTACGAGCGCATGACCGGCTTCATGAAAGGCTGTAATCCGTCTTTCTTCATCGGTCATAACATGGCTCTTGCGTTCAGGACCCAGAAGTACCTTTTCGATCGATTCTATGAGTATGTCCATGGTTATTTCTTTTTGATTCATTCTGGCGGCTAAAATAGCGCCTTCGTTCATCAGGTTTTGAAGATCCGCACCCGAAAAACCAGGTGTTCTTTCCGCTAAACGTCTAAGCGAAACGGTTTTTGCCAGGGGTTTATTTTTTGCATGGATGGCAAGAATTTCTTCTCGTTCTTTCAAGTCTGGCGGATCTAATACGACGCGTCTGTCAAAACGTCCGGGTCTAAGGAGCGCCGGATCCAAAACGTCCGGCCTGTTGGTTGCCGCCATAACGATTACTCCGGCATTAGGTTCGAAACCGTCCATTTCCACCAATATCTGGTTCAGTGTCTGCTCTCGTTCATCATGCGAACCACCTAAACCGGAACCGCGTTGTCGTCCGACCGCATCGATTTCATCTATGAACACGATGCAGGGCGCGCTTTTTTTGGCTCTTAAAAACAAGTCGCGTACGCGTGAGGCGCCGACGCCTACAAACATCTCTACGAATTCCGAACCGCTGATATGGAAAAAAGGCACGTTGGCTTCACCGGCCACGGCTCTGGCTAAGAGAGTTTTGCCGGTTCCAGGTCCGCCCATAAGCAGAACACCCTTGGGAATTTTGGCGCCGAGCGCGATGAATTTTTCCGGACTCTTTAGAAATTCAACTATTTCGGTCAGTTCTTCTTTTGCTTCTTTCACGCCCGCTACATCTGCGAAAGTGACTTTATCTTTAGCGTCTTTTTGGATTTCACGTGCGCTGGATTGGCCGAACATCATGGCGCGGTTGCTTTGGCCCTGGATTTGTTTGAAAAAGAACCACATCAAAGCAAAGATCAGAATGATCGGGAGTAGGTTTGGCAAAATAATACCGCTCCAATAAGCGATGCCGGACGGTTCTTCGACGCCGATATTTAACGAGCGCATTTTTTCGGAGTCCACTCCGAAATTTTTTAAAGTCGTAGAAAGACTTTCACCTTGTTCTTTAGTGGCGACCATTTTTTCGCCATCCGTGTTTTCGGCTGTAACCTCGGTTCCGCGCACGGTTATGGATTTTATTTTTCCATCCTGCAATTCACGAGCAATGTTGGCGATGTCAGTTTTGTTTGTGGTTTCTATATCCATGACTGCAAAACCTACGGCCACGATGGTCAGAGCTAACAAAAAAAATAATATGTTTTTAGTAGTCGAACTCATATTGTTATTTTAGTAATGCTTTTTATTCTTTACCTTTCCGGTCCGGGTTAAGCGACATTTTTCGGATTTCAGAACAGTCTGATTACAGTGCTGACATTACGATAAAAAGCGATTTTTGTCGAGAGTTTTTGAAATAACAAAACCCCCGATATTCGGGGGTTTTGTATTTTTTTACTGGTTCGTTTCTTCGGTTTTTTCTTCTTTGGTTTTGCGTAGTGATAATCCCAGTCGATGATTCTCCGGATCAATAGAGACGATATTGAAGTCGAATTCGTCACCAACGCGGGCTATCTCATTAACATCTTTTACGGGTTTGCTTGATAGCTCGCTGATGTGGGCCAAGCCATGAATATCAGGATTAAGCTCGACGAACAATCCGAACGGGTTGATTTTCAGAACCCGACCACGGACGATTTCGCCGACTTTGAATTTTTCGCCGACCGCTCTCCATGGATCATCCACCAGTTTCTTCATCGAGAGGAAAATTTTGGAACCGTCTATGTTGATGATCTCGGCGCGAACATGGTCGCCGATCTTGAGAACGTCGCGCGGATGGTCGATACGCTGCCAGGCGATTTCTGAAATATGAACTAAACCTTCCAGGCTTGCATCGAAGCGCACAAAAGCTCCGAAATCGGTAACTGCCGTCACGTCTCCTTCTACGATATCGCCGACTTTGTATTTGGAGAGTATGCCGACCTGCTTGCTTTCCCAGATGGCTTTTTCGGAAACGATGAGTTTTTCGGCTTCTTCACTGACATCAATTATTTTAACGTCGAGTTGAGTGCCGACCAGAGATTTTAATTTTTCTAAGATACGTGTTTTTTCACCACCGGCCACACGTGGATAGTTATCTGGAGAAAGTTGCGAGACCGGCAGGAAACCAGCCACACCTTCTATCCTTATTATGAGTCCGCCTTTATTGGCTTCTAGCACTTTTACGTTGACTGGCTGATTAGCGGTAAAAAGTTCTCGTAATTTTTCCCAGGACTTTTTACGATCAGCGCCTTTAAGTGAAAGTTCCAGCTCTCCGAATTCATTATCAGTTTCGATAACTGTGGCTTCGATTTCATCGCCAACTGTGAGATGCAGGTTAGGATCAAGTTCCGGGCCGCGCACGAGACCTATGGCCAAACCACCGATATCAATACGTACTTCGTTGCGACCTACCGAGATAACCGCGCCTTTTACCGTATCGCCGACTTTGGGGTAGGTAGTATATTTTTCGTCAGTGAAAAGTTTTTCGATTTCCGGGCTGCTTTTTTCCGACGTTTTTTTAATTGCCGTTGCTGTAGTCATAAAATAGTTAGATTGTTAACCCTGCAAGACAGCTTTCAGGCAGAGTGTTGACGCGCTTTTCCTTAAAAAAAGCCGTCAACTTTGAGTAATTATTTGTGCAGGGACAGTATAGGATTCTGCCTGATTTGGCAAGCCCCGGCTACGGGCTATATATTGGATTTTTTAAACCACGTCTTGGGTGGCTGTAAACGATTAATCGGACCTGTTTTATATTGTAAATATACCCTACATTTCAAAGATACTGTACACTTTCTTTATATATGTCAGATTTATTTTTAGATTTGCGGGATAAAGTCGCTGTCGCCGATTTTATTATGGAGAATCTTGTCTACGTGTCTTCTGGCGATCATGGAAAAGCCGAAGGCATGGTAAAGGATATGCATGACGGTAAAAAAGTTCACACCGACAAGTTGGCGGAGGTCGCAAGAAAGATCGCTATAGAAAGTCTTCCCGCCAGGTATGCGCTCAAATATTTTTTTCAAAATGAAGGCATAAAAGAAGAGTGGGAAAGAGTGGTGAAAACAGTCCGTCCTTCGACGGCACATCTGCTCAAAAGATTTCGTGAGGCGGGCAAGCTGGAATCATTGGACCAGGTGTTGAAACATGCGGAATCGGATGTAGCTCTGCACGATGATGAGAGAATCGAGATTAACGAAGTCCGAAAACATTTACGCGAAGATTATTGGAAGGAACATGCCAAGAATCTGACCCAACTGGTCAAAGACGGGCAGGCGCATCTGGTCGGTTATGAGCATCGTTTGGGTAAGCTACGTGATCTGGCTATAGTTTTACCGCGTAATTTACAAGACGAGGTTTTTTCTAAACTGACGCACTACGAAGACCGGATATATTTTGAAGGAGAACTGGTGCCGCTCGAAATTTTAGACGAAGAAATAAAATATTACGTGGATCAAAAAGAAATCAGCCCCATGGAATAAGAGAAGATCCTTCGACTCCGCCGCGCTTCGCTCGGGACGACGGGAGCTTTTTCGTTTTTTATTTACTTATAGGAATCGGTTTTGAAATGGATCACGTCTGTGGGTGAGATCGTCACTTTCTTTTTGCTATTTTCCGTCCATGAAACTTTGGAATAGACGCGGACTTGTCCGATAGGGACGTTAGTTTGATAAGAGTATCCATTATAATTCTTTGTCACGTTTACGGTCGGACTGTCAGCAATGGAAACTGATACTGGGCAGTCTTTAATATCCACGCGCGGGTTGATGATTTTGGCGGATAAGGTATTAGTACGAGTCGTGCTGATGACTTGATCGGATATTGTACATTTGTTGGCCAGTTTTCCTTCGACATAATTCTCGACCGTAAATGTTTTGAAGTTTTTAAAAACCCTCTCAAGATCGGTTGGATTCAGCGCGATATCTCGGCAGATATATCGTCCGGATAATATTTCGCATTTAGTCTCGACGTAATTGACGGGCATCGAGAGATACGAACCCACGTGCCAGCTCACAGTCTCTCCGCTTTCATGCAGAAAACTTGAGGGCTGGAGCCAGCTCCAGGCTGTGCTTTGGTTGTGCTCTGCATGCCAGGACGGCGTTTCGGTCACGAGTGACGTGTCACGCAGGACGACGGCTTTGCTGGTTAGCGGACGGTTTAGATCATAAGCGGATTCTGCCCAGGCTTCGAATCGGTCAGCTGTGCCATTGACATCCACGGTCATGGAACAATTTTCTGCATAACACTTGGCCACGCCTAAACCGTTTTTCATGATTCTGATAAATTTAACCGGCCCCGTGGAATGAACGTTGATAACGTACTTGCTCATGGAAAGCGGAACGCGAGCAGTGGTCAGGTTGAGCGTTCCGGATTTATTTTCATCGACAAACGTCTCGTTGACCGGCAGAGCCAGGATCAGACGAAGGCCGTTGGCGCCGAATCCGGTTATTAACGCGGAACCGTCAATGCGGCGATTAGCTTGTAAAACCGCGTCCCTCGGATTTTTCATGCCATAAGCCGCAAGCACGTTATAATCAACGTTCTGATAAGAGTCGTGGCGCGATATATAGCCGCGTGCCACAGAATATTTTATATACGATGCGTAATCTGCCGCTTCAGCGATGGTTTCAGTTTGCCAGGCACCGTCGAATGTCAGCCATTCAACCGATGTTCCGGAATAAATAGGTTTTTTAATAGCGCCGTTTTCAGAGATAAAGTCACCGATGTATTCGAGTTTTGGTATTACCCAATCCGGTACGGTGACCTCGCTGAAAGATTCGTTTATATATTCAAACAGCCGGGCATTTTGATCGTACGATTTAATCAGTAGATAGAGTCGCGAACCCGCGCTGAATACAAGCTCTGTCGAGTAAACGTCATTTAAAATATTTTTTAACAAACTAATATCTATTTTTTTCGTTTTACCGTCGGCATATTTCAAAAGCAAGAGGTTCTTATTGGTAAAATTCCAGCTAGGAAAATAATCGCTACCGTCTGTTGATCCGAGAATCAACCAGGTACCGTTTACGCCGGCTACACTGCCGATCGAGTACATGCCGTTTGTTTGAATGGCGGGCACTAGATTGGCGATCGAATAATTTTTACCATCTACGAGCAAAGTGTCGTAGCCGTTTGTTACGAGCCAGTTATTCCTGTCGTTCCAAATGCCATTAAAGTTGGAACCGGATTTATGAGGGATAGAGGGACTTAAATCATTGAATTGATAAGTTGTTTCGGCCAGGACGGTTGCAGGTGTGATTAGCAGGAGCGCTAAAGAAAAAAATCCAAGAGAAAAAAGTCGTTTCATATCGGCTTTAATTAACACAAGCCTCGACGTTTGTCGAGGCTTGCGGGTTGTTTTGGTTTGATTGTTATTTCTTGTTTATCGTGCGGTAACCGGTCCAGATAGCGAACCCTTTTTTGTCTACGATTTTAGCTCCGTAGCTTACCGTAGCCCGGTCGTTGTACGGACCGCCGGTGTAAGAGCAGGTGCTTTGATTGTAGCAGCTTTTTACGAGCGAACCGTTGATCATGAGGTCGATACGGTCAACGCCGTCTTGGTCATTAGCTGAAGCCGTGAAAGTAACGAGCTGGTTATTGCTAAAGCCGTTATCCGCATTTGAACTGACGCTGATATTGCCGGGCAGGTCCGTCGGAAAATTTTGTCCGCCGTTTTGAACCGAGCTTTGGATCGAATACGTCTTTGAGTTCGACCATGTCTGGTTACCTTGGCCATCCAATACGCTCGCATTTACGAATACGCTTGTACCAGCCGCATAATCGTTGGCGCGGATCGTGTAGGCGCATTCGCGATTGCCATAAGCATTGCCTAGTTGGCAGGTATTTTTGATTTGTCCGTTGACCCAGATCTCGATTCTTTGCAGAGCCTCCGCATCATAGGCACCCACGTTCCAGACCGCTGATTCGCTCGAGTTGAGCGTGCTTGTTTCAGGGGTAGACCAGGTCCAGATTTGTGTTGGGGTGTTGGTCGTATTTGTTGAACCCGTGGAACCAGTTGAACTGGAATCCGCGACTACATGGTACGTGCGCGATGCTGTCCAAGTATTGTTACCATTCGTATCAACGACTTTGGCGTTAATGAATACGTCAGAGCCGACCGGGAATGTATTGCCGTTTAGATTCACACTGCATTCGCGGTTGCCGTAGGCGTTACCCTGGTTGCAAGTGTTCCAAATCGAGCCGTTCACCCACATCTCGATTTTTTGCAGGCCATCGCCGTCCCAAGCGCCAATATTGAAAATCACATTAGCGTTGGATTTTAATTCGTTCGTTTCCGGCGTTGACCAGGCCCAAGTGGCGGTCTGGCTGTTGTTCGTTGTAGAACCTGTTCCGGTATTCTGGGTTGAATTATTTATGGTTATGTATTTCATTTCGCTCCAGGCGGTTTTGTTGTTGTAGTCGGTGACTTTTGCATTAAGAGCAAGCTGTGAACCGTTTATATAGTTGTTTCCGTAAATAGTTAGATCGCAGACCTGCGTGCCGTAAACGCGGGAAAAGTTACAGGTGCGACTCACGCTTCCGTTTACGTATACCTCGACGCGGTTCAATCCCTGGGAAGCGTTAGCCTGTATCTTGAAGACTGTGCTGGCACCGTTATTTAAAACTGTGATGTTTGGTTCAAGCCAGTTCCAGATCGAGACATCGCCGTTTGTGTTTTGGTTATTGCCTGACGTATCGGTAATGGTTAAATAATTCATCTGGCTCCAAACTGTCTTGCCGTAATAATCCATGGCTTTGGCGTTTAAAGAGAGCTGTGATCCGACGGTATAGTCATTGCCGTTGATAGTGATATCGCAAGATTGTATGCCATAAGCTCTGACTAAATCGCAGTAACGCTTGGTTGTACCGTTTATCAATACTTCGATTCGGTTCAAGCCCTGTGCGGCGTTAGCTTGGACTTTGTAAACCGTGCTCGAACCACGGTTCAAGGTTGTGGAATTAGGTTCAAGCCAGCTCCAGATCGAGACATCGCCGTTGGTGTTTTGGTTGTTGTTCGTCGAGCCAGAATCGGTAATTGTCAAAAGGCGTACATCACTCCAGGCGGTTTGACCATTGTAATCAGTAGCTTTTGCATTGAGCGATAGCTGTGATCCGTTTGTATAATCGTTGCCGTAAATCGTAAGATCGCAAACCTGTGTGCCATAGGCGCGTGAAAAATCACAAGTCCGACGTACTGTTCCGTTTATGTATACCTCGACGCGGTTCAAGCCTTGCGTGGCATTGGCTTGGACTTTGAGAACCGTACTATTGCCGCGAGCCAGAGTTGAATTTGATGGTTCCAGCCAGTTCCAGGCCGAGATATCACCGTTCGTGGTCTGATTCCCGTTGTTCGTATCCGAAACGGTTAAGTTTTTAAGGTCGGTCCAAACAACCTGGTCATTGGTATCCGTAATTTTGGCGTTTACAGACACGGTTGTGTTCAAAGCATAATCAAAGCCATAGAGCGTATAACTGCAGGATTGGTTGCCGTACGCTCGTCCGAGTTCGCAGGTGCGGCGATTTTGGCCGTTCACCACGATTTCGATGCGTTTGATCCCGCTTTGGCTCCAAGTACCGACGTAGTAAGTAGCGGTCTTATCGCGTCCTATATTCGTTTGGTTCGGTTCAAACCAGGTCCAATAAGTAATTCCGCTGGTCGTTGTCTGATCCTGATTGTTGTTGGTCGTGTTGTTATTGCTGTTTTCGGAAATCCCGCCGTCTTCCGTAACCTTTGTGAGCTTAGCCATGAGCGGAGATGAAGGACCGTCCGTAATTCCGTCATTAGATTCTGCACCACCCAGGATAAAAGTTTTGGTTGGGTTGGCCGAGATGGTTACGAAATAATCGCGCGTCTTCCCGTAGGATTGAAAAGATGTGCCATCAAATCGTACAAGGTCTTTGTTGCTTAAAATCATCCAGGAAGCACCATTCCAGGCCAGGTGTACGCGATTCCAGCTTGAGAACGGAAGTGAACCGGCTGTACCAGAAATATTTTGTGTGTTCACACCATTATAAGTGTAGATGCGATTGGCATAAGATGTGCTGTTTTCGCCACCGGCTAATATGGCCGTGGTTCCATTGGAGGTTAGGGCTTGTAGATAAATCATGGTGCCGAACAAGCTGGTAACTTCAGTTGCACTGCCGTTCGAATCATAGCGCCAAAAACGCATCGTGTTTTGATCACGCACCGCTACCAGCCAGCCGTTTGAAATCGGAGCAGCCGCTACCGGTAAATACAAGTAACCATCCGCAGGCGAAGCATGTCGCACCGAATACAGAATATCGCTTTGGTACGATGAGACGTTCGAAATGTAGGTGGTCATGGAGTTTGAATTTTTATTCCAGAGTATGACCCTGCCCTTGGTTGTAACGATCATCCACTTATTATCTTTACCGGTAATGGAGGCGATGCCTTCGTCGGAATTCAAATACTGTCTTAAATAGCTTGTCTTGTTTTCGTAATTGCCGTTATAGGCTAAGACTTCAAAATTATTATTGCGCGCTACTATATTGCTGACGAATAGGACGGTTTGTCCGTCGCTTAATATATCGTCTACACGAGAAAGTCCGGCATTACGGACTTCGACTGTAATGTCAGTCAGGTAATTGCCGTCAGTTTTCCAGACATGGCCGCCATTCCAAAGATCCTGACCGTCGGTCAGGTACCAATAAGGTGAGGCGTAAGCGCTGGCCCAAACCGGACGATTTTGACGATCAGCGATTTTGTCCGAAATATCATTCCAGCTCCAGGGGCCGGTAGCGGCAGAAACTGCCGGAACCATAGTTGGAGCTAAAAGCGCAGCCGTGGACAAGACGGCGATTAGAATACGTTTAAAGCTGTTATTCATATTTTGCTAAGTTTAGCTAAAAAATTATTTATTGTACTTAAATTCGTTCGACTCTATCGAACAACATAACATACAGAAAAACTAGGATTTTGTCAATGTGCCAACCATATGTGCCAACCATATGTGTCAACCATATGTGCCAACTATACCCGGCTTGATGCTTAAACTTGAATATTGATATTAATTTTAGGCCTAGATATTGACAAGACTAGCATTTTTGATGTTTTATAATATTCTCTGATTGAGAGCCGGTCTTCGACAGATGACGTCATACTTTTTAAGGGGAGATAGGCAATGATAATTGAGTTGCGTCGGCACTCGCTGAAAGGTGTTGGTGATCGGAAGGATGTGCTCTCGCCTGAGGGCGTATCGCTTGCGCGCCGCATCGGATCCGAACAGATGCGTGGTAAAGGCTACACGTATATTGCGGTGACATCGCATTTTCGTACTGCGCAAACGGCGGCGGCCATGGCCGAAGGCGCAGGCGACTTCACTTGCACCAACCTCATCATGCCGAGTGCGCTGAACAGTGCGTGGCTAAGCGAATGGAGTTTATACTTTCAAGAACATGATGCGAATCTTGTTCCGGAGAACGGTTTTATTGTCTCGGAAAGCTTGCGCATGGCCATCGAGTTTCACGCGATCTGCATGAATTTTCCGTCCAATGTACATCTGCTCGGAGTCGGCTATACGCCTTTCATCGAGTGTCTCGTGTATGGCCTGACGGATGAGATTATCGCTCCGCTCAAGGAGTGCGAGGGCGTGATCCTTGGCGACGATGGTGACGGTTTCAAACTCTTTGAGGTGATTCGCCTCTAGCGCGCCCTAAATCGAATACGCCCACCGGCAACCTGCTGGCGGGCGTGATTTTTTATAATTTCATCGTTTCTTTCATCAATTCCGCTGACTTTTGCCAGGTTTGGACGTCTATCTGAATCGGTTCATTCCTTTTTATTAAAGCAATTTTTATTGCCTCCACCCAATGATGCGGCTTAGCCGGATTTGCAAAGATTGTTCCAGGTGGTGCGGTTTCAGGCAGAGCGCCGGAAGTCGAAGCTATGCACGGAGTTCCGAAACTCGCGGCTTCATGGAGCGGCAAGCCATAGCCTTCGTACCAGGATGGATAAAGAAAAGCTGAAGCGTTTGCATAAAGATTGGCGAGTTCGGAATCGGAGGGGCGTTCCAGGGTGTGAATCCAATTCTTTTTGTGCCACGTACCGCGTACTGCCTGCGGTCGACCGATTAATACCATTTCCAAATCATCGTATCCGATTTCGCGTCTCAATATTTTTACCGCCTGGATCGCTGTTGCGGAGTTTTTTCGCGGATCGCCAGCGCCAATCGACAAGACGTAACGATTTTTAATTGACCCCTGGCGGGGAGATCCCGCCCCTACGACGGACGTCGGACCTAAAGGAATTACGGTGATATGATTTTCGGGAATTCCCAAAAGCCGTACCGCATCCCGCTTTGTCGTTTCCGACACGGCTAGTAGATGTTTGGCGTCATAGATCATTTTTTTTGCCTTGACCAGATCGTGCCAGATTCTTTGTTTGCGCGAAAACCATCGAGGCTCAATAAGAAAAGAGAGGTCATGCAAAAGTAGGAAATAGCCATGATCGCGGCATGAACCCATGAAACCGAGATTGGGAAAAAACGTTGCATCAATTTTGCCGGTCTGTTTTTCTATCTCATTGGAAAACGAGACGACATTTAAAAATGATAAAATTCCCCACAGTTTATTGGGTATATTCAAGTGGATATGTTTGATATTGTCGAGTTTTGATAATTCATGAGGCAACGGTCTTTTGCCGAATCCGGTCGTCGCACAAACGAGCTCGACTTCCGGATATTGGACTGCGAAATTTTTCATGAGCTCCAAAGCAACGCGAGCCACGCCGCCGGAAGAGCGGTCCATTAAGGCTCGGACGTCGATTAAGAGGCGCATTTTTTTTGGCTGTGTCATTCCCGTGAAAACGGGAATCCATCAGTGCAATGATTTATCGGTAACATTTATTTGTTTTCTGGTCTCCGTTTTTTTTGGCGTTACAGTCGGGACAGGTCGCGGGAATGACGGATTACGATGGCACGTTTAACAGTTTGTTTAAAAACTCGGAAAATTCTTTTTCAAAACGCGTATTAGAAAATTTTTCCGCATGTTCTCTGATAACCAAGGGATCAAACATCTCAGGCTTGAAAGATCGTACGGCTTGGATTACTGCCTTCGGACTCTGTTCGTTCATATGAAGACCGCTTTTGCCTGGGATAACGGTTTCCTCTGCTCCGCCTTTCCCGTAGCTGATAACGGGTTTTCCCGCGGCCATGGCTTCTATGGCAGTGATGCCAAAATCTTCTAATTGCGGTTGAATAAAAGCGATGGCATTCCTATAAAGATTGAATTTTTCCTCATCGCTTATCTGTCCCAGAAATTCGGTTTTTGGTCCGGCTATTTTTTTTAATCTCGCAAGCTCCGAACCAACGCCAAAAATTTTAAGCGGCAGGTTTAAAGCTCTGAATCCGTGCACTACAAGATCGAATCTTTTATAGCCGACAAGCCTTCCTCCGGTCAGAAAAAAACTGCCCGGCGTATTTGAAACGGTTACACGTTCCACATCTACCGGCGGGTGGATGACCGTGGATTCGCGTTTATAAAAATGACGGATGCGTTCCTGGCTTACGCGGCTATTGGTAACCATGGCATGCGGTCGGTCGGCCGCCATCCTATCCCACGGGCGCAGCCTATGAACGAGGATTGAGATGGCGGCGCGCATAATCCATGGTGGCGCGTCTTCGTGTACGTAACCGAATCTTTCCTGCCATAAAAAACGCGTCGGCGTATGACAGTAGCAAACGTGAGTCGTACCAGGTGGAACGATGATCCCTTTTACGAACAAACTTGAAGATGATATGACCAGATCAAAACCGGAAAAATCCATCTGTTCCACGGCCATGGGCATCAAAGGTACGTACCATTGGTATCGGTTCACCGCCTGCGGCAGACTGTTTAAAAAAGAAGACCTGATTTCCGTTGATTTAAACGGCGGATGCATCCGTGACTTATCATGGATTAATACATAAGTTGGAGCAGACGGAAACATGCGTTGGAAACAAGCCAACACCCTTTCTGCCCCGCCATCTTGAATTAAAAAATCATGGACCAGCGCGACTTTTAGAATTTTATCTTCCCCCATAGCTTGCTATTTTAGACAGTTGGGAGCCTCTTGTCGGTATTTTTGTCAACGGTGAGGCATCGGCGCCGTCACCCTGATGGCTTTCGATTAATATATTTGCACTCATTGTCGTTCCGAGCTTGTCGACCTGTCCCGACCTTAGCGTCGGGAGGGATCTTGTCTCAAATATGCCAAAAGATCCTTCGACTTCGCTATCGCTACGCTCAGGACGACAGCATAAAAAACCTTCAATAAAAACTGCCTTGGACGACAGTTTTTTGAAGTAGTTTTTTAGATGCTCCGTGTCTAATATGCTCCCTTCTTTGTCAGCACTACAAAAGGCGTTTTTAGTAGAATGTATAAATCCAAACTTGGCGACCAGTTTTTTATGTACCAAGTATCAATTTGCGCTTCGTCATCAAAGACAAGATCGCTTCGTCCGGAGATTTGCGCCATGCCGGTAATACCCGGGCGGATGGCTAGCACGCGGCGTTGGTGCGGTTCGTATTTTTCGACTTCGCGCGGCTGGTGCGGGCGCGGACCCACGAGCGACATGTCTCCAATGAGCACGTTCCAAAAATTCGGCAGTTCATCAATTGACCAGCGGCGAATAAATTTTCCGACCGGTGTGACGCGCGGGTCATTTGCGATCTTATAAACCGGTCCGCCCTTGATACTCTTTTCTTTAATGAGCTTTTGTTCCATGGCCAGTGCTTTATTCGTACCGGCGAATTGCGGTCCGATCGAGTATTTACGCCACATAGAACGGAGTTTGTAGCACTTGAAAGCGCGGCCGCGTTCTCCGACGCGGACGTTGTGAAAAAAAACGGGGAAGCCATCTTCTATAAGCAAGGCCAACGTGGCAAGTAAAATAACAGGGGAGATGGTGATGAGCAGGATGAGAGAAAAGAAAATATCAAAAGCGCGTTTGGCGATGCGACCCCAGCCGTCGAGAGGCGTGGCCTTTACCTCGATAACCGGTTGGCCGGCATTTGTTTCGACTTTGATGTTTGTGAACTGCGCCGCAAATTGGTCGGCTAGATAGCTGAAACTAAGATGTTCGTCTTCAGCAAAAGAAATTAAATTCAAGGCTTTTCTTTTATCAAGATTTGCGTCTGCCAGGAGGACGGCGTCCAGGTCATTATGATCTTTGAGTTTTTTGACAGTTCGTTTCACCTCTTCGTTCCAGGTGGAAAATTGCCGCAGGACAGTAAAGCCAAGTATCGGACGTTTTTTGTAAGTTTCGATCAGATCCTTTGCTTGGCGTGACGACCCGATGACCACAATGAGATTGTGTCCAATACCAGCGCGCAATAAAATGTGGCGGGCAACGCGTAAAATAAGTCGCGCGAGCCAGGTATAAAGCACGGAAAAAGCAAACACAGCCAAGACGATAAAACGAGAGGTGACTAACTCACGTCTAAAAAACACGGTCGCGATTACAATCATTGTTCCGGCGCCACAGGCTAAGATTATCCTGCCCAGTTCGCTCCAGGCGCGTCGCGTCGTGGTCGAATAAAGACCGGCTAAAGCAAAAAGCACAAGCCAGACTCCGACGAAAATAAATGACGTAGAGATGAAGCTCGCGTAAGGCACGTCTTGCAAAATAGGCAGTACTTCGGTGACGAAACTCGAAAAACGCAAAGCATAAGCCGTGCTGGCCGCTGCTAAAAGTGCCATTATATCGAGTGGCAGGAGCAGGGCTGTAAAAGTGAGGTCTAATCGTTTAATGCGCATGTTTTTTTATTTCGTTATTCCCGTGACCTGTACCGGACATAACGTCGGGAAGACGGGAATCCGGAATTTGTATCAGGATATCACTATTGACTTTTTCGATAAACTGCGGAATATTCATTCATCGTTCCTTAAAGCTTATTAACGAGTTCGACTGGTGAATCTGGGGCCTGGACATGACGTCGGGGTGAGGGGTTTGCCGGAGGAAAAAAGTCATGGTAGCAAGAAAATCTCGAGTATCGACGATTGAGCAGGGAGTTGGTTTTGTCCAGGGTTTTTTGACCAATATGATGGATGTGATGCGCGAGCTGGGGGTTCCTTTCGACGTCATCCATCGCTTGGCAACGCCGCCAGGCCGAGCGACCTTGGAAAAGATGATTTTGGTCGCGCATCATGACTGGTCCGCCGAAAAGTGGGAGTCGCATGTTTTGGGTGCAGACTCGGATCGGGTGCATCGAATCGGAAACTTAACCGATGTGGATGCAATGCCCCCGGACCATTACTTGGAGCATGTCTCATACGATCCGTTGCCGATCATCGAAGGTATCTTCGACGGTCGTCCATGGAACCATCATTCTTTCTGCCAGGGCTTGGACAGGAAGCCGGGTAATAGAGTTTTTTATGCCAAGTCGTTTGATGAGGAAGACGGCTGGAATAGTCTGGAGGCTATCGCTTGGGGCTTGCGCAAAAGAACAGCATTCGCACCGGGTGGTTACCGGCCGGCGATTATTCAGGAGGGGTATGAGTTCTGTGGGGCGCATCCAGAATTTTCAAAAGTGGCTGTTCTTGGTTCCATTAATATGACTGATAGGATCTGGCGTGTTGCCCTAATCGGGAAGGATGTCAAAGGGAAAGAAGCTCATCAGAAGAATATCGCCCTTCATGAGTTTGATGAGCGTTGGGCTCGTTCGGTCTCCTGTTTGTTCGTTGCTAATTAATGACTAATAGTTCCGCTTGAGTCGTCTCTGATTCGCGGATCGCTGAACCCCGTTTCGGCGCAGATATCAAATTGATATCTGTAGCCGAGCGGGGATTTTTAATACAAAAAACTCCGCTTTAGGCGGAGGTTTTTGATGTTCGGACCGAACGATAAGCCGAATTTTGTCGAGGACGACCATCTATCTGGGATGATGATTGCTCATCACCTCGTGCGAGCTACCAGCTCCCAACCGGCTTGCGCCAACCAGGATCTTGCTCTTGCACCGGAGAGGGTTTACCACCATCCGACGTTGCCGTCGGAGGAGAAGGGTCGCAACGCGTTGATCGCATAAAACGATGCAGTCACGTCCATTCACTTTTCACCTTTTGTTTGCAAAGAAAACTTTGCAAACTAGTATAGTCTCTGTGGCATCCCGACGCTTAGGCCGGGATCCCGACAATCGTCGGGACTTTCCCTGGATTTATGAAGGAACGTCAGGCACGTGTCCTTTCGTTCGCTTCACTATATTCCGGCCGCCGTTAGCGGCTCTCCGTGAAAGTTCCATTACTGGAACAAACGGTGTTCGGACTTTCCTCTCCAACGGTTAGGTCAGAGCGGTCGTCTATTCGACCCGAACCTTGAAAATATAGCAGATTTCGGGCAAAATGTCAAAGGACAGCGCCTTCGCAAGTCCAGTGAGCTGTGTTAAGATTCAAATGATTTTATGAAAAGGTGGTCCGTAATTTTTTTAAGCATACTTCTTATTTTAGGGGGTGTTTGGTGGTTTTGGTCTTTGGGAAATATCAAAGACGATAAAAATGTAAAAATTTTATTAAAAGTTGAGCAGAATTCCGTTGAAGTTAAACGCGGCGGACAAAGCGGTTGGAGGCCGGCATCAAGAGAAGAGGAGCTAATGCCCGGAGACACGGTCAGGACCGATGAATCCGGAGAAGCGATATTATCTTTTTTTAAGATTGGTGAAAGTCGTCTAGCCCCAAATTCTGAGATAACACTGGAACAAGCCGAGGCCTCACCGGGTGACATCTCGCCTTTTTTAGTCAAACTGAAGATTTCAGCAGGCAGCGTTTGGTCGAGGGTTTTGCGTCTTTTGGATCTGGACAGCGCTTACTCGGTTCGGGCGAATAACGTTGTAGCGACTGTACGAGGCACATCGTTTGATCTCGGTACTTCTACTTCGGGAGTGGTCCTTTTGGTTTCCGAGGCTTCCATTCAAGTTATTAATCCGGGTGTAGATGAATCCGCCAGAACGGTCAATAATCCGATCGTTGTAACCGAGGGCTATACAGCTTCTTTTGATGCGTTTGGCGGAATCCAAAAATCAGAAGCTATTAGCGAAAAAACAAAACAAACTGACTGGTATCTTAAGAATCAAAATAGAGATACGGTTTTTATCAAACAAGCAAAGGATGACGCCGTAAAACGTTATATGAGCTTGGGCAGTGCAAAACCGGAAAGTCTTTTGGACGGGATGGTCAGATTGTCTGAACGGGTACATCTGTCCCTAGCTAGTGAGAAAGCGCCTTCGCTCTACGCACGTTATGCGGTCCGCAGATTATTTGCCATTAAACAGTTGATTGACGCAGGAGAATCGGGCAGGGCTTTTCAGGCTTTGGCCGGATTAGAAGAAGCGATCAATGCCAAATATAACGGCAGTGAGGGCGAACAGTATCGAAAAAGTATTCTTAGACGATTGCGTGATTTTTCTCTACTACTGCAAGACGTGGGCCCCGAGGATCCTAACTTGTATAGATTAAAGCAACGGTTGGAAGATTTGAGCATACATCTTAGTGTATCGGACGCATTGGAAACCGCTTATGCCAGGATGATGATCGTTGATTCCAGATTAGATGAAGCGGCGGCTTTGATTTTGCAGTCATCCCTGGATGACGCCAAGAGTATTTTGGATACGGCGCGTAGCGGTATAAGTAATGTCGAACGCGATATAGATCGTTTGCCGGATAATACGCCGGCGCAAAAACTCGATTCGCTTCGCGGAAAACTTTACGCCTTAAAAGCCAGAGAGACGGCCATACGCATTCGTCTGGCAACGGCGATCATGCCGCCTGAATCAGAGATGCCGGAGATAACAGACGAAACTTCTGCAACCTCGACAATCACTGATATTTCAACTGCATCTACTACCGACGTAGCAAGCACGCAGGAAACTTCGACAATACAAAGAATTGCCTTGACCGCCAAACCAAGTCCGGTTACAGCGGGCGAATCTGTTAGTCTTTCTGTGCGCGGCATACGTGAAGATGGTAGCCAGGTCGATCTAACGGCTAAATCGACTTTCGGTATTTTAGGTAGTTTAGGATCGTTAAATGGTCCGGTATATTTTTCGACACAGGCTGGCAGTGTAACTTTACAGGCCACGTTTAAGGATCAAGAAAATACTTTTTCTGCCACTATGCCTTTACAGATACTGCCAAAGCCAGCCAATTTAAGTTCAATCGAATTTTTAGCAGAAGGTTCAACTTCGATCATACCCGGTGTACAGGTTCCTCTTAAGGTTACAGCTATTTACAGCGACGGCTCTAAAAAGATTGTAACCGGCACCGCGCTTTTTGCTTCATCAAATCCGGACATTGGTATAGTCTCGGGAGGAACGTTCGTATCACAGTCCAGGGCTTCCGGGTTGGTCAGGGTTACAGCTGTATACCGAGAAAACGGTATAGATGCTTCGGCATCGCTCGATTTCGTGGTTTCGCCAAAATAATTTATGATTAAAAGTTTTTTACGGCCGGTTATTGTCGGGACTTTGATTAGCGTGATCGCGGCTTTATTTTTTTTACTCGGCAGTCTCGACTCATGGAGCCTTCGAGCGACTGATAAATTTTTTCTGCCGCGCGCTAGCGACCCGTCGATTACGATTGTAGCCATAGATGACGCCTCTATCACGCAGCTTGGTCGCTGGCCATGGCCCAGAAATATTCACGCTGATCTTATAAAGAAACTTAAAGATGCGGGAGCGTCGGTTATCGGTTACGACGTGAATTTCCCAGAATCTTCTAATTCGGATGATGATGAGGCTTTAGCGGAATTTTTAAAAGATGCGGGCAACGTGGTTTTACCTATCGAACTAAAGCTAATTTTTAAAGACGGGCAATATGTTTACGATGAATCCCAGGTTTTGGCGCCCATTCCGCTTTTATCTTTCGCCGCCTTGTCCACCGGCCACAGTAATACGCCACCGGATACCGACGGTATCGTAAGACGAATTCCTTTGTACGTAAGAGCAACGGGACAAGATGGCTCTTACATTCCGTCTTTTTCCGGCGAGGTTTATAAGTACGCCGCCGGTTCTGATCGTGTAATCTTGGATGCGCCAAAAGATTCAGGCGGCAGAATGCTGATAAGTTTTCCTGACCGTCCGTTCAATTCTTTTCAGACGATTTCAGCCGTTGATATTCTGCGTGACCGTGCGGATTTGAGCAGAATTAAAAACGGGGTCGTATTCGTAGGTGCTACGGCATCTGATTTGCATGATTCCAACATGGTTCCAACGTCTGGCGGTGTACCCATGCCGGGAGTGGAAATTCATGCGTCAATTTTTGATACCCTGCAAGGTCAGCATTTCTTAAAAGAAGTCTCACGATCGATTTTAGCCTTGATCATAATCCTTTTGGGAGCATTGATTGGTTTTTTTGTCGCGATGTTTCGCGCCAGATACAATTTGCCGCTTTCGATCATCCTTTGGATTACATTTGTAATTATCGCTTTTGCCATGTTCGACCGCGGTAAAATCATTGATGTAGTCTGGCCGAGTCTGGCGATTATTTTTTCATATGCCGGCGTGACACTTGAACGCCGTATTTCTGCAGATCGAGAAAAACGTAAAATGAAAGCCGCGTTTTCGCGATATGTTTCAGCCTCGGTCGTGGAGTCGATTCTTAAAAATCCTGACAAATTAAAACTAGGGGGAGAAAAAAGGGAGATGAGCGTTTTGTTTTCCGATATCCGCGGTTTCACTTCTATCTCCGAAGGTTTGACTCCGGAAAAATTGGTCGAATTACTGAATAGATACTTAGGTCGCATGACCGATATCGTCTTCAAACACGAAGGAGTCCTGGATAAATATATCGGCGATGCGGTTATGGCTTTTTGGAACGCGCCATTAAATCAGGAGGATCATGCTTTGCGCGCTGTGGCTACGGGTTTGGCTATGCGCGAAAACCTGCAAGAGATGAATGCGCAAAGAGTGTTCGGTGATATTGAAATAAAGATTGGCATCGGCATTAATTCCGGCGATATGGTCGTGGGCAATATCGGCGGTGATGCCAGATTTGAATATACGGTCATTGGCGACAATGTGAATTTGGCTTCACGGCTCGAAAGTTTGACCAAGGAATATGGGGTTTGGGTTCTAGTGACCGAATTTACGCGTGCCAAACTCAAAGATGAATATCTGCTCCGTCGTCTGGACAAAGTCGCGGTCAAAGGAAAGAAAGAACCGGTGATGATTTTCGAAGTATTAGAGCTTGCATCAAAAGCAACAACGGACCAAAAGTCGCTGGCGCAAGAATTCGAATCCGCCTTGGACGCTTATTTTGCCAAAGATTTTGCCGATGCCGTCGTTAAATGCGACGAGCTCCTGAAAAAATATCCGAATGACGGGCCAAGCAGGACTTTACGTGAAAGATCATCGCTTTTTTTACAAGAACCGCCGCTGGAGAGTTGGGATGGGACTTGGGTTTATACGAAGAAATGAGGTTGGTATAGAGGAAAAACAAATAGCAGAGGGCTTGAAAAAATAAGGGTTTTGTGATTAGGTCAAAGTATCACATCGCGCATGATATACTGGCATTATGAAGATACCCCTACGTAAACTAAAGGCTATCATTCTTTACTTCTGCGAAAATACAGATAGTAGGTTTTTAGGCAAGGTAAAACTAATGAAACTGTTTTACTTTCTCGATTTCATTCATGTAAAAAATTACGGCGTTCCTGTTACCTGGGATCAATATGTAAATCTCGAATACGGTCCGATTCCATCAACAATAAAAAATTTAGTAGACGATGCCGGAGAAGATATCGATAATAGTATACTGGCGGATACTATAGAAATTGAAAGAAAAGGGGAAATTCAGCGCATCGTACAACAAAGAAAATTTACCAAAGCGGATGAGGACATGTTTTCTGAAAATGAATTAAACATTCTAAAAGAGGTTTGCCAAAGGTTCGGAAGCAAAAATACGGCATATATTGTCAAACAAAGTCACGAAGAGAATCCGTGGAAAAAAACCCACCTCCTGCAAGAAATACCTTACTCCATGACTTCAGAAGATACTGACTGTAAAATATCTAAAGATATTATCGAGTTTTCTCTAAAACTTCTCGGATAAATTATGACCTGTCCCCAGCTTCTCCTTCCTGGAGATATATTTAGACATGGAGAGAAGATCTATGTTTATTTAGCTACGATTAATGACATCACGCATGCCGCATTGATTATCGCTCCATCCCAAATCTCTCAAATTGAAGGCGTGCTTAGATTGCAAAGCAACAGAGGAAGTGAGCTACTTTTCGCTTATGTGACCCTTACGACGCCTCCTTTCGAAAAACATGGGGCACATTGCGGTAGGTCGACTATGCCCAATGATTGCGATGAAAGATATGTACCAAAAATCGCTCAACTGAATGACGAGGACATGCAAGCCATTGTCACGTTGATTAAACAATCCACTTTCTTACCCAAGGCATTAAGGGAAGGTTTTGAATAACGTCTACCGATTTTTAGCGCTTTCATCAATCTCTTTCATTATCCTCGCAGTTTCCGTCAGCGCCACGATTATTTTTTGGTAGTGAGCGAGATCTTCATTGTTTAATACCCGACCCTTGCGGTCTTTGAGCCATTTTTGCGCCGGTTGATAGCCACCGATATAAAACTCCCATGCCACTTGCGGCACGTCGCCGAAATACTGCGTCGGATTGATAAAGACGTTGCCGTCGCGGTACTCGACCTTCTCAACTTCATTTGATCCGGTAATCGGAAAAGTGGTTATAAACTTGTTGACCTTGGGTGATGTCAAAAGATGCAACCCGCGCAGTTCGCGTCCGAACCCGACCATTCGACGGAATTGCTCGTCATTCTCCGGCGCAGGAACTCGGGGAAAGTCGATTTTTAGGAATTCCTTATACTTCTCGCGGTAGCTCGGACTGTGCAATACGGCGTAGATGTAATCTAGAATATTTTCGGGTTGAAATTTGTCTTTGAGATTCGTCGTGAATCGCTGGAGTACTGCTTCGTTAAAATTCGGCGTACGCGATCCATCATCATGGTAGAGATAAAGAGGAAAGCAATATGATTGTGTACTTGATTCACCAAGCTTAGCTTCCGTTATGTGATTGGAAATCCAAAAATGATCCGGTAGAGGATTTTTGGTGCCACGTGCGCTGACAAAGCCTAAATTTTCCCCTTTCAAAAAATGTTGCATGATCTCGAACCGGCCCCAATCCACCATGTCTGGCGAATAGTAAATCGATCTCGTATCAAACGGTCGATAATTAATTTGTTTTATCAGAGCAGTGAAGTTTTGTCCGCGCAGTTTTTTTCTTGCGTCCGACAACTTCCAGCCGCGTGAATCGCCTGGCAAGTACTTACCGGCCTTTTTCCCTGGGAATAACCAATTTCTGATTTGGTCATCCGTTTCCGACGTTTCAGCAAATCTAATCATCCGGCTTTTAAGTTCAGCTTCGTCGAAATCAATGACGACCGAATCCCGTGCCGTAACAATGCCCGTGACTTTTATGTTGAATAAATCCGAGACCGACACAAAAGAATCATATTCTTTCGACCCCTGACGATTCTTATTCACAAAACTCCAATAGACGGGATCCGTCCCGACCTCTTTCCATGTGACTTCATCTTGATTTAACCTCAGAAATTTTACATTTCTTTTACCCCATAAGTCAGCGTGAAATACTTTTGCCGGTTTATCTTTTTTCTTGTTTCCGGTCTTGACCGCAATGATTATGGCTACGCCTTGCTGTATATTGAATACGTTTTCGTCTTTGCCGCCATCCGGCGCAACCTCTTTCTTTTTTGCGTTACCATGCAAATCCAAAACATGGACGCTGTCGAACGTCTGCGTTAAATGCCAGCGCATGCCGCGGAAGGTTGGATTATCCAGATAGCCATGGTTGGTGATCATGGCCACGATTCCTTCTCCATTCTTTGCGACCATTTCTTCCGCGAAAGCTAGGAATTTTACGTAATCATCATTCAACCAATGCTTGCGTTCTTTTAGTTTTTCTAACCCTCCGGGTTCAACCTTATATTTCATTATGAGGTTGTTGGCGTAATCCGTCTCATTTGACGATACGCCGCTATACGGCGGGTTGCCAATCACTACCATGATGGGTTTTTCGTGCTTAATACGGCCGGCGGCTTCGGCTTCTTTGGCGATGGTGTCGGAGAGTCCGAGGCTGAATAGTGTGCCGTCGATTTTGACTCCTTCCTCTAGCGTATTTGTCAGGTAAACGCCGAGACGCTGTGTAAAATCTTTGACCCCCATTTCCTGCAAGGTCATTCCGAGCTTGAGGTGGGCGATGGTGTATGGCGCCATCATGAGTTCAAAACCATGCAGACGCGGCAATAGGTCATTTTTGACATACGACGGCCATATGCCTTCTTGGTTAACGAATTCCAGATGCACCTGTTTGATTATCTCATTTAAGAATGTCGCGGTGCCTACGGCTGGGTCCAGAATCTGGACACGGTGAACTTGGGCTTTGGTAGGTTTCATACCCTGGGATTGGATCATGACATCGCGTTTAGCGGTGTCGGCCAAGCCTTTTTCTAAACCGAATTCCTCTTTGAGTATGCGATCAACCTGGTGCACAATATAGCGCACAACCGGCGTGGGCGTGTAGTATGCGCCCATTTTTTTGCGTATTTCCGGGTCGTATTCTTTTAAGAAGTCTTCGTAGAAATGGATTATCGGATCCTTCTCATCAGACGTGACGAATAAGCGAAGATGTTTTTGAACCAGCAGATGAACATCGGATACGCCAAACACGGCGCACAATTCATCGACGATAAATTGGAGACGTTGGTCGAATTTGGATCCGGCTATATGATCGAAGAACTCGCGCAAAAAAGGATTGCTGGCCGGTACTAGGTCACGAGCTTCCTGGCGCGAAAAATTTTCCGGCGTCCTATCGTTATAGCGGGCTACGAATAAACCATATACCAAGGTTTGGGCATACATGTCCGCAAACTTTTCAGATGTTAAATCATGGACCAATAATTTCTTGACCGTCTCGAAGATGCGGATTAACTCCTCGTCGCGATCTTTTGGATCATCCAGATAAGCCATGACATTATCGCGAAGACGCCGCGCCTTGCCGCCCATGATTTGCGCTAAACGTAAACCGCTGGTAATCGGCTCTGGTTTGCCGCGTAAAAAGTCCACCAAAGCATCGGCTAGAAGGTGGAATTTTTCCGGTTTTGAAGTAAGTTGTTTGCCTGCTACATCTCCGATGCGAATGATTTCACCGTAGCGTTCACCGTCTTTGTAAAAGCGGAATTCCAAATAGTCAGTCAGGATAAGATTTGAATAGCCAAAATACCGCTTCATTTGCTCTGACTTTTCTATTTTATCTAAGTCCACTCCAATATCCTTGGCCTCGGCGTAGCCCATTATTAAATTACGACGTAAAAAAACGAAGTCCGGCGCGCCATGTTCGCTGTGCTTGGGATCATTGATCGGTTTGATTTCCGGGTCGAGGCTTGTGAATAACGTCTCGAGATTAGGTCTGTAAGCGTGCTCCATGGCATAGCCCGATAGATGCTTTTGCAACACGGCCTGAAAATAGGTACGGATCACGTCGGTCTTATCCTGAATTTGCGACATATTAATCGAATCATTGCATAAATTCGATAAAAAATGAATGGCGCTAACTATCTCCCCAGCCCCACCCTGTCTCTTACGATCTTCATTTTTGCGGATGCCATTTTTTGTGCTACATCGCGTCCGGTATCCAATATGCGGCTTAATTCCGCCGGATCGTTTTTGTATTCATGTAATTTTTTTTGGATGGGGGAAAGCATGGTGATCACGGCTTCGGTCAGGGATTTTTTAAAATCAGCATAGCCTTTGCCCGCGAATTCAGCTTCTATTCCTTTTATGGGTTGGCCCGTTGCATGGTGGAAAATGGTTAAAAGATTGGAAATCGCCGGACGCTTTTCCAGGTCATAAGCAATAGCGGTATCAGAATCAGTGGTTGCTCGCATTATTTTTTTTCTGATTTCATCCGGCTCGTCCGAGAGGTTGATGGTACCGGCGGCTGACTCGTCGCTCTTGCTCATCTTTTTTTTCGGGTCTTTTAAGCTCATGATACGTGCGCCGACTTTTTGGATGAGTACTTGAGGTACCACGAATGTTTCCCCAAACTGATTATTGAAACGTCGCGCCAGAGTTCTTGTCAGTTCAACATGTTGTTCCTGATCTTCACCGACGGGTACTGCTGTAGTGTCATAAAGTAGAATATCTGCAGCCATGAGCGACGGGTAGTTAAATAATCCGGCGCCAACGTTTTCACCTTTAGCTTTCGTCTTGTCCTTGTATTGCGTCATGCGTTCCAACTCGGACATTTTGACGAGCGTGCCTAAAATCCAGCCGAGCTCGGCGTGTTCATGAACTTCGCTTTGGATAAAAATAGTACATCGTTTAGGATCAAGGCCGATCGCCAGATAAGCAGCCGCGATTTCCAATGTTCTGGCGCGCATCTCGACCGGATCTTGCGGTACGGTTATGGCATGCAGATCCACGATGCAAAAGATGCTACGATAGCGGTGCTGGATTTCGACCCATTGTTTTAATGCGCCGATGTAATTGCCGAGATGTGGCGTCGAGGTAGGCTTAACGCCGGAAAAGACAAGATCCTTCATATTTGTTCTCATAGCATGCCTAACAATCAAAAAACCCGCCAGAGCGGATTTTTTGATTTAATTTTTTACGCTTCGACAATCACCGGTAAAATCATGGGCCGGCGTTGCGTCTTATGGAATAAGAATTCGCCCAGGTCGTCGCGGATTTTTTCTTTGAGATATCGTCCGTTGGCGCTTGATCTTGGATCATTGTCTTGCAAAGTATTGGCAACTTTTTTGCGCGCCATGCGGATCAATTCCTCGCCCTCTTTCATGTAGATGAAGCCGCGCGAGATGATATCCGGGAGATTTAATAATTTGCCGGTTCTTTCGCTGACCACAGCTACCACGATAACCACGCCGTCTCCGGCAAGTTCCTGGCGATCACGTAAGACAACCTGGTTCGTATCGCCAACACCCAAGCCGTCAACAAAGACGTATTCGGTGGGATATTTTTTATTTGTCAGCTGACCGTTTCCCTGGCGGTCAAACTCCATAATTTGGCCATTATCCGCAATAAAGATGTTATTTTTTGGGAAGCCCGAATTTACGGAAATCTTGGCATGTTCACAGAGAAACGAGTAATGGCCTTCAATCGGAACTAGATATTTTGGATGTATCATTTGCTGCATTTCGACCAGATCTTCCTGTTTAGCATGGCCGCCCGCATGTACGTCCATCATTTTGTAATGAATGACTTCGGCGCCTTCGCGGTAGAGCGTATCTTTAACGCGTTGCACGGAACGCTCATTACCCGGAATGACTGAAGATGAAAAGACTACTGTATCGCCGGGTTCGATTTCGATAAACGGATGTTCGCGGTTGGCAATCCGCATCAAAACGGCGCGCTCTTCCCCTTGGGCGCCGGTACAGACAATGGCTACCTTATCGCGAGGCATTTTTACAGCCTCTTTTGTTTCGACGAGCGTGCCCTTTTGAATCTTCATGTAACCAAGTTCCCGGGCAATCAAAATATTTGATTTCATGGAGAACCCTTCAACCGCCACTTTTCGTCCCTGTCTTTCACAAGCCAGGATTATCTGCTGAATACGCGAGATCATGGAGGCGAAAGTTCCGATTATTATGCGTCCTTTGGCATTCGCGATTATTTCGTCGATATTGTGCTGTATTTCCATTTCCGCCAACTGTTTGCCGGGCTGAGATGCATTAGTTGAATCAATCATGAGGGCTAAAACGCCTCTTTTGCCGAGTTCTTTGATTTTGGCCGTGTCCTGGACTGATTGCGCACCCGGTTCAGGGTCTATTTTAAAATCACCGGTATGAACCACGATGCCGCAGGGCGTCGTGACAATAATGCCCATGGAAGTCGGGATCGAGTGAGCAACGCCGAAAAATTCAACGATAAAAGCGCCTAATTGCAAAATATCAGTTGATTTAATTGCATGCAGAGTGAGAGGAGGAGAATCACGATGATCTTCCTGTCTTTTTCTGATAATGGCGCAAGTCAGGTCTGTGGCAAAAAGTGGGGGATTGCCAAGTCTCGGCATCAGATGCGGGATGCCACCGATATGATCGTAATGAGCGTGGGTGATGATCACGCCGCGAATATTTTTTTCTCTTCCTTTGAGACAGGAAATATTCGGAATAATGTAATCTACGCCCGGCATATCTTCGTCCGGAAACTGCAGGCCCATGTCGATCAGGATGATGTCGTTGCCGTATTCCATGATGGTCATATTGCGTCCGACTTCTTCGTTGCCTCCAAGAACCGCGATTTTTAGACGTTCTTCGGGTTTTGACGCTAACGCGTCTTTATCTGACCCTGTTTTTAGATAGGGTTTATGTTTGTAGGTATTCATTCTGGCCGGACGCTCAAAAGCGCCGCCCATCCTACTCATTTTATTACGTTTTCCGCCTTTGCCCGGTTGCTTCTGCGGACGCGATTCTTCGCGAGCTAACCCTTGTTTTAAACTCAAAGGAGGTTGTTTTTTTCCGTTTTTTGCAACCGCTTTGGCGATAAGCGATTGCGTTGTTTGTTGCTGTTTTTGCGCAGAGCCCTCGGTATTTCGTTCTAAACCTCGATTGTTCTTCGTGAATCTTTTACGGAAATGTCGCACACCTCCGGGTTCGCTTCTGTTTTGCCCCGCGTTCTGCTGGCCCGGTTGGGCGGCAGGGTACTTATTTAATGGTTCCATAAACTATTACGTTCCGTTCATACGCATATTTTTTTGCGTAAAATCGGCGCAAATCTAAGTATGTTTTTAGATTGTATTAAGTTTGTTAAATTAGATAAAAATCAAAAAAATAAATTGATATGTTTAGGCTTGTAGGTACTAAAAAATCCATTGATTACTGACTTTTTCTTGAAATTGTATTCACGACCGTCGGAAGCGGCCAGCAAACCAGCCAATCTGCGACGATAGTCAACAAAATCAAGAATACACCAAAATCTGATTTTTGTCAATTTTTAAGCCGTGTTATGTCAAACGGAAGTTAGAATGTCCTCTTTCTAGGGAAGTTAGAATGTCCCTTTTTAAGAGGCGGCTTTTTGGGCATCGGCATGGAACCTCTGCCGCCAGGGATGGTCGGCTCGAGGCTTAGTCGATTGCGGTGCTGACC
>JBDRFZ010000038.1:0-7202 GCA_043818395.1 Patescibacteria group bacterium | reverse complement strand
CGAACTTTCGCATGGGAAGACAGTTATCGAAAGCTCGCTCTACGCTACGAGATCCTTTTTGAAACACATTTGGGTTTCAAATATCTCGCCTACTCACTGATGAACTTGAAGGAATATGTTTGAAACTCGCTATGGGTTCATATAAACGACAGTTTAGCATCACCCCATGCCTTAAGCTACTTGCAACCGGTCGTTTGATCCAGTTTGAATCGATGTTTTTCGGTTAATTATAAAAAATATCCAAATACTACAACCTATTAATAAAAACGAAAGCCACTGAGCCGGCGTCAAACCAAAATATCTGACATCAACTATGCGGTAAAAATCCAACCAAAGCCTGCTCAATCCTTCCATCAGCATATAGGTGGCTAAAAAAGTACCATCCGGCTTGGATTTTCGATCAAGTAGCAAAAAGATTAAGCCTGCAATCAAACCGGTGAGCGAAAGGTACAATCCCAAATCATGACGGGCTATGCCGTCAGGATATCTGACCGCTAAAAAAAACGTAGACGCTATGCCTGGATGATCATGAATTAAAAAACAACCCAGACGCCCAATAAAAATACCCCACGGTAAACCCCAGATAAAAACATCCGAAATTTTTAAAAAATCAAAATTATTTTTACGTACCAACCAAAAAGTTACGAGCGCGCAGGCGATGAACGCTCCGAAAATCGCAAAACCTTGTTGCCGCGGATCAATGATTTCAAAAGAATGTTCCAAATAATACGACAGGTTATAAAATAACACATGAAAAATCCGAGCGCCAATAAGAGCGATGAGCAGATACCAAAAAGACCATTCCCAAACTATTTTTTTATCAAAACCTTTCTTAGTCGCACGCCTAGCCGAAATCCAGGCGCCGACTACGAAACCTAAAGCGACTAAAGTTCCCCAGGTTCTGAAAGGAACCGGACCGATATAAAAAACCTGCGATTCTATCCAAGGTATCATGCGACGCGTTAATCTAAAACATTTATTATTTTTAGAGCTTTCTCGAATTCGTCCAAAGCGTTTTTTGCTTGTCTTTGGCTCACATGGAAAGTGGCCTCATGAACCAGTTGATTGCGTAATTTATGCGCCCACCACACGTTTTGCAATTTTTGATACTTGTAACAAGCGACTTTCAATCTTTCACCGAGTGTTGCACCGGGCATCATGATTGATTTTAATCCCGTATCAAGCAAGGAATCAGCTTCCATGATGGCAAGTTTAGCGCCCATAAGCCCCTGCTCGCTGGTCTTTCTGACCTGATCCCATCGCCGCCTCATTTCTTCGCGCGATAAGCCATACATTTCCGGTCTGGTTAACCTACGTTTAATCCACCAAATCCCCCAAATGAAAAGTACAAGTATAATAATTACCAATACCGTAGCAATCAGGATGAGCCATCCCGTACCACCGGTTCCCGTTTGTTCGAAAGTTAATTCATTCATAAATAATAACTTATTGTGAGTTTCATTCGTTTTCTAATTTTACAATACTATATCCGTCATTCCCGTAAAAACGGGGACCCTGTATAAAAGGATAATACAAATTGGAATATATTTTTCTTTGATTCTGGATTCCCGTTTTCACGGGAATGACGTAAAGAACAAACACATTATATCGCTTCTTCGTAAGCCCTGGCCATCGAAAGAATCGTAGATTCCTCAAATGGTCTGCCTGTTAAATGCAATCCCACCGGCAATCCTTCATATAAGCCACACGGCACTGAAACCGCGGGCAACCCGGCAACATTAGCACCAACCGTAAAAATATCTTCCAAGTACATGGTTAGCGGATCAGTCGTCTTCTCACCTATTTTGAAAGCTGTAGTCGGCGCCGTCGGCGTAAGCAGTACATCGACATCAGAAAATGCCGCTTCGTAAGCATTCCTGACCAAAGTCTGCACGCGTTTGGCTTGCAGATAATAAGCATCGTAATAACCGCGTGATAAAGCGTAGGTGCCAAGCAAAACACGGCGTCGCACTTCTTCACCCAAGCCCTCGGCTCTGGATTTTGCGTAAGTCTCAAAAAGAGGCAGACCTTCTTTGCGCAGTCCGAACCTCATGCCATCAAACCTAGCTAAGTTAGCCGAAACTTCACATGGCATGAGAACGTAATAAATCGCTAAAGTTTCGTCGGCGTACGGCAAATCAACCTCTTTGACTTCTGCGCCCAGTGATTTCATAACTTCTATAGCTTCTTTTACTTTTTGCCTGACACCATCCTCCATGCCCGCGCCCCAAGCCTGCTTGGGTAAACCGATGCGCATACCGTTCATCTTTTCGGTCCATAAAGCAACAAATGGCGCATGGTCGCTGGAGGTTTGATCATTTTGATCCTGACCTTGAAGCGCATCAAAAACCAAAGCCGCATCTTCAACTGTTTTTGTCATTGGTCCGATTTGATCGAGCGATGATGCCATGGCCATGAGACCATAACGCGATACCCGACCGTATGTTGGTTTCAAACCAACGATACCGCATAGCGCGGCTGGCTGGCGGATCGACCCGCCCGTGTCGCTTCCTAAAGCAGCCAGACAAAAATCAGACGCTACGCCCACAGCGCTTCCTCCTGACGAACCGCCCGGCACGCGATCCTGATCGTGCGGATTCTTTGTGGGTCCGTAAGCCGAATGTTCGGTAGATGAACCCATGGCAAACTCATCCATGTTGGTGCGGCCTAAAATTATAGCGCCTTGTTCTTTAAGTTTTCTGACAACCGTGGCGTCATAGGCCGCTACATGACCGGCAAGTATTCTTGATCCGGCCGTGACTGCATGGCCCTGAACCATCAAATTATCTTTTAATAAAAGCGGAACTCCGTCTAAGACCCCCAGCACTTCGCCGTTTTCATGCCGTCGATCAGAAAGCGCCGCGTTTTTCATGGCTTCATCCTCATACGTCTCAAGCACGGCATTTAATGCACCATTCAATCCGCGAATTTCATCCAAACAGGCACGCGTAATTTCCTGTGCCGAAAAATTCCTGGCATCCAATCCGGAACGCGCTTGGGCAATAGTGAGTTTGTTTAGTTCTTTGGACATAATCGTTTGTAATTCTTGTAATTCAATATTCGTTGTATTCTGTCATTCCCGTGATCTGTCCCGACTGTAACGTCGGGACAACGGGAATTCATTCGATTCGAAACCGGATCCTCGTTTTCACGAGGATGACGAAGATTGCTTCCCCTTCGGTCTCTCAAACACTCCCGGAGTCGCCAGCATATTCTGCTTGCGCGACGGAAAATTAGATAAGATGGTTTCTACTGTCAGATCATCGCACTTAAAAGCCACGTCTTCACGCCAACCAGTCATCTTTGCCGGCATTGATGAAGCTTCAACGCCCTGCGTGTCGATTTTTTGTAAACGATCTACGTATCCCAAAATGGAATCAAGATCTTTTTCTGCCCGCGCGAGTTCTTCTTCAGATAGCTCGAGCCTGGCTAAATCTGCCAGTATTTTTACTTCGTTTCTGGTTAAAGACATAACTCCCGAATCATAGCTAAACAGGCGATTTTTGGGTAGGGATAAAAAAACACCCCGAGGCATAGGCCTCAAGGGTGCTTGTAGAAAGATAGGAAGCTTAAATCTTTCGGATGATGTCCTCCAGAAATGCTCCGAGCAGAGCCGAGGACTTGCCGACGCGCGCTAGGTTTTTTTCATGAGAGTGTTTTTCATCAACCGAGTTGGTAATGAACGAAAGACACAGTGCTTTGGTGTCCGGGTAGAGCGCGATGATGCACATCTCCGGCAGGATACTCATGCCGACCGCGAGAGCGCCGGACCTGGCCAGAAGCGCTTTATCGTACTTCCGGCCTTCAAAAAACGGCCCGCGAAGCATGACGTACCCGCCCGTATGACAGAGCAGAATTTCTTGATTTTTGAGCACCCTTGCCTCCATGGCGATGCCTCTCATATTATCCGACAGCGCGTCTTCAGGCGAACAAAACTCGCCGCCAAAGAGCGGCATGGGCGGAGCGAAAAGCGTCACGAAGCCGTCAGCGATCACGATATCGCCGGCCAGACACTTGTCCGTCAGACTGCCGGCCGCATTGGTCAGGATGAACCTGGTCACGCCCAGCTCGAGCAGTATTTGTACTTGAAGTCGCACCATGATCGGAATGTAAGGATCGCTTGAATGCTCATTCAGGTGGATTGGGCCACGCAGAGCTATGACTCGCTTTCCACCCAACTCGCCACAAACAATTTGGCGTTCATCGCCATGCAGCCCTCGCACAGACGCTCGTCGAAAACTTGGTATTTCCAAGAAATTCAGTTCCTGGGCGTTTTCAAGATGCAATGCATCTCCCCAACCAGAACCAAGAATGACAGCTACGTCAGGTTTTTTGTTTTCTAAGATTCCAGCCAAAAGACCGATAGCGGTTAACTCCGCGGCTCGCTTTGCACTTTCAATGGACATCTGTTCTTAACTCCCTTAAATTCGTACATTAAAACCGGTGTGAACATAGCAAAAATTTACTTGTCCGTCAATCGCACGATCACTGACCCATTCTTATAAAATCTTCTTCAAAAATTCTTTTTCATCTACAATTTTAACTCCAATTTTTTTTGCTTTGTCGTACTTTGATCCCGGATCCGCACCGGCAACTACGAAGGTCGTCTTTTTAGAAACCGCCTCCGAAACATCGCCGCCAAGCGCGCGGATTTTCTCTTTTGCTTCTTCGCGTGATATTGACTCGAGCGAACCGGTCAAAACCCAGCTCGTGCCGTGAAGCGGTCCGGCCGAGATTTTTTTCATGGTCCCGACCTCGACTTGTTCTAAAGTCTTATCCAACCTTTCCGCCTCGCGTTTGTCTTTAAAATATTCAACCAAGGAATCAGCGACCACTTGGCCGATACCCTGGACAGAGGTGAGATCTTCCACGGTTGCGCGACGTAAATCCTCAAATTTTCCAAAAGCGCGAGCCAAATCACGGGCCGTTTCCTCACCCACATGGCGGATGCCGAGCGCGTTAATAAATCTTTCAAGAGAAACTTTTCGATGAGCCTGGATTTCATCAACTAATTTCTTAGATGAAAGATCGGCAAAGCCTTCGAGCGCTAGCAGATCACCGGGCTCAAGTAAAAATAAATCAGCAGGCTCGTTGACCAAACCCTGTTCAAAAAGCTGTTCCGCAATCCTATCTCCAAGACCGCGAATATCAAGCGCCGACCTACCTACGAAATGCAGCAACATAGCCACTTCCTGCGCAAAACATTTGGTATTGGTGCACATGATTGCTACTTCGCCTTCACGACGCGAAACCGACGAGCCGCACATGGGGCATGTTGACGGCATATGGAAATTTTTTTCTTTTCCGGTTCGGAGTTTAGATAGAACCTGTACTATTTTTGGAATTATATCGCCGGCTTTTTCCACGATGACCGTATCACCAACCTTGAGATCCAGGCGTCTTATCTCATCTTCGTTATGAAGCGAAGCGTGTGTAACCGTAGTACCTGCGAGCTGTACCGGATCCATAACTGCGACCGGCGTCAAAACACCCGTACGTCCTACCGAAATCTGAATTTCACGCACCACGGTCGTCCCCTGCTCGGCCGCGTATTTCCAGGCCACGGACGCACGCGGTGTCTTACCGACCACGCCAAGTGAAGCAAACAGCGCATCTTCGTTGATATTTAAAACGATGCCGTCTATTTGATACGGTAGTTTTTCCCGAATCTTCCCGACCCGGTCGTAAAATTTCTGGACTTCATCCAGATCGCGGCATAGATGATTGAGCTCATTCGTCGGAATTCCCAAAAACCCCATCATTTCATGTGCCTGTTCGTGCGTGGTCGTACCAAGATTACCCAGAAGCTGCCAGCCAAGAAAGGAAAGATGACGCTCGGCCGCAATTTTTGGATCAAGCTGACGAATGGCGCCAGCCGATGCGTTCCGCGGATTGGCGAGTAATGGTTCGCCTCGGGCTTTTAATTTTTTATTCAACTCTTCGAGCTGTTTTCGCATCATATAAACCTCACCGCGTACCTCAATGATGCTATCGTGACTTTGGAGTATTTTTTTGACTTTAGCTATGTCAATTTTACCGTGGTGCTTCTTGATGAATCTCTCCACTTCATTCTCGGATGGAACACGTAGCTTAAGCGGCAAAGACTCGATAGTGCGGATATTCAAAGTCACATCCTCCCCCACTCGGCCGTCGCCCCGCGTCGCACCACGCACCAGGACACCATCTTTGTAAATAATGGAAGTCGCAAGCCCATCCATTTTAACCTCGGTATAAAATTCAAAATGCGCATTGGGACGTAATTTTTTGATGCGTGAAAGCCAGTCCTCCGCTTCTTCGCGGCTGAAGACGTCTTCGAGCGAAAGCATAGGCGTCACATGCGGAACTTTCTTAAAACCCTTAGCCGGTTCTCCAGCTACGCGCTGGGTCGGCGAATCGGGCGTGATTAAATCAGGAAACTGCTGTTCCAGCTTAAAAAGCTCATGTTTCAAAGCATCCAAAGTTGCCTCAGATATCTCGAGCTTGTTTAAAACATGATATTGATAGCGATAACGGTCGATTTCTTTTCGAAGCTTTTTTATACGCTCCTCGGCCTGCTTTTTGTCCATGGACATAGTTTAGACCGAGGATTGCTAAGTGTCTAAAGACAGACTTCTCCAATTTCATTCATCCTTAATCCCGTCCCAGATTCTGATGGTCTTGTCACCGCTGCCGGAAACAATGCGGCCGTCGGGTAGGACTTGGAGGGTATACACATAATTGGTATGACCTTCGAGTTTGGCTGATTCGCGGTAGTGGCCTTGATCGTCTTTGTCCCAGATTATGATGGTCTTGTCATGGCTACCGGAAACAATGCGGCCGTCGGGTAGGACTTGGAGGGTATTCACCCAATCGGTATGACCTTCGAGTTTGGCGGATTCATGATAGTGGCCTTGATCGTCTTTGTCCCAGATTATAATGGTGTTGTCACCGCCGCCGGAAGCAATGCGGCCGTCGGGTAGGACTTGGAGGGTATTCACCCAAGCGGTATGACCTTCGAGTTTGGCTGATTCGTGGTATTTGCCTTGATCGTCTTTGTCCCAGATTCTGATGGTCTTGTCACCGCTACCGGAAACAATGCGGCCGTCGGGTAGGACTTGGAGGGTATTCACAAACTTGGTATGGCCTTCGAGTTTGGCTGATTCGTGGTATCTGCCTTGATCATCTTTGTCCCAGATTATAATGGTGTTGTCACCGCTGCCGGA
>JBDRFZ010000037.1:0-12035 GCA_043818395.1 Patescibacteria group bacterium | reverse complement strand
GATCAATATCCTTTTTTGACATAGCGAAAAGTTGGGTTGTCATACCAGACCGTTGTACAGGAATCCGGAGTTCCCGACAGCCGGCCAGAATGTGACATTCTAACTTCCCGCAAAAGGGACATTACAACTTCCGTGGGACAGTCGAACCGGCAGGAATCAATTTTTGCCGCCTGATTTCATCAATAATTTTTTCTACAGCCACTTCCGGTTTTTCATAATTCGTCGTATCAATCACCAGGTCGAATTTTGATTCATCCGGATAATTAATCCCGTAATATTTTTTATAACGTCTGGTATCGGAGCCTGCGCGGTTTAAAAAAGACTGCGTCACTTCTTTCGGCGAAGCGTATTTTTTTTCATCTTCACGATCGTTGCCGCGGTCTTTAAAAACCCTGCGAGCCGCTTCTTCGATGTCGCATTTCAGGTAAACCTTGAAAGAGTTTGGGATAAAATACCACGACAGCCGGCCCTCGATGACGAATTGATCTTCTTTTTCGCCCAGAACTTTTTGATAATCATCGACTATTTTATCTGTATAAGCTTCGGATTCGCCGATTTCATTCAGCGCCTCCAAATCTATCCCTTTATCAACAGCCATTTTTCCCCGTAAGGCTCCAATAGAATAAAATTTCAAACCCAAACGTTCGGCTAAAAGTTTTCCAACCGTGGTTTTTCCGGATCCGGGCGTACCGGCTATTGAGATGATCATGATTCAGGCGAGCTGTTTTTCGAGCAGGGCGAATTCCGGTACCGGCAGTATATCAAAAGTCTGAAACTCCCCAGTATCCGGATCTTTGAATTTTAAATGCATACTTTGCAACATGAGCCGGGTTGCTTTGACACCTCTATCTTCGGCGCGCCGATTGTAAAGAGGATCGCCCATTACCGGATGATTGAAAGCAAGGAGATGCGCCCTGATTTGGTGCGTCCGTCCGGAAAGAATATCGAGTTCGAGCAATGTGGCTTTTCTGTATCTTTTTAAGGTTTTGAAATGCGTCCAGGCGGCCTTTCCTTCTTTCTCGTGAACCGGTCTTGCTGCCATGCGCGCCTTGGTTTTTGATCGAGCGATTCGGAATTTGATATCGCCCTCGTCATCCGTTATTTGGCCGTGAACCATGGCCATGTATTTTTTCTCTACTTCATGTCCGGTAAATTGACGCTTCAAGTCATCAAAAGCATCCTGGGTCCGGGCAACGACCATGAGCCCGCTAACCTCGCGATCCAATCGGTGGACGATGCCCGGACGCTCCGGGTCTTCGCCGATTTTAGCGATTTTAGGATCGTGCTCGAGTAATTGATCGACCAAGGTTTCTTCGTCTTTGCCGGGCGCAGTGTGAACGAGTAATCCCGCCGGTTTGTCTAAGACGATCCAGTCTTTGGTTTCTTTGATAATGTGCAGACTGGGGTAGTTTTCCTTTTTCGTATCTCCATTATTGTTTTCTTCCTTCGTTGTTTTAATCGTTTTTTTAGGCGGCGTATCGTTAAATTCAACAACGTCACCCGTTTTCAAAAATTGATGCACGGACGCTGTTTTGCCGTTCACCGTTCCGGCTGAATTTTTTAGGAGCTTTGCTATATGACTACGTGTAATGTCCGTTAATTTGGTAGCGATAAAAACATCCAGCCTTTGGGGTGTTACTGAATCCCTAATAATCCATTTATGTTTCATGCGGCAATAATAGCAGAAAAATAATAAATTGCATCTTACTAATAAAAAAACGCCCAGGAATTTAATCGCAGGGCGTTTTTTGTTCAAATCATCATGGAGACCAGTAAAAGTGCCATGATATTAAGAATTTTAATCATTGGATTGATAGCCGGGCCAGCCGTGTCTTTGTAAGGATCGCCGACCGTATCGCCCGTAACCGCGGCTTGGTGGGCAAATGATTTTTTGCCGCCAAAGTGTCCGGATTCGATGTATTTTTTAGCGTTGTCCCAAGCACCGCCGCCAGAAGTCATGGAAATGGCTACGAATAATCCAGTCACGATGGAACCGACCAAGACTCCGCCTAATGCCACGGGCCCTAAAAATCTACCGATCAGAATTGGTACGACGACAGGAATTAGTGCCGGTACGATCATCTGCCTTATTGCGGCCTTAGTAACGATGTCTACAGTTTTTGCATAGTCGGGTTTAGCCGTTCCTTCCATGATTCCGGCAATGGTTCGAAATTGGCGTCTGACCTCTTCGACTACGGCTCCGGCTGTTTTACCAACAGCTTCCATGGCGTAAGCGCCAAAAAGATAGGGGAGTAAGCCGCCGATGAAGAGTCCGGCGATTACTTTTGGATCTTCCAAGCTAAAGGTCAGAATTTTTCCCATTTTAGCGAATTCCTGTGTATATGCAGAAAATAATACCAGCGCCGCCAAACCGGCTGAGGCTATGGCATAACCCTTGGTAACCGCTTTGGTGGTATTACCGACGGCGTCCAACGGATCGGTAATCTCGCGCACGCTTTCTGGCAGTCCGGCCATCTCTGCGATACCGCCGGCATTATCCGTAATCGGACCATAAGCATCGATTGCCACGATTATCCCGGTTAATGAAAGCATGCTCATGGCTGCAATCGCGACCCCGTAAAGTCCGGCGAAGCTAAACGCCAGGAGCATGGCTATGGCGATGATTAGTACCGGTAAAGCGGTCGACTTCATGCTCATAGCCAAACCTGCAATCACATTTGTGCCATGTCCGGTTTCCGATGCCTTGGCAATTTTTTGTACGGGTTTGTATTTGGTCGAGGTGTAGTATTCGGTGATCCAAACCATTAGAGCCGTTACAGCCAAACCGACCATGGCCGATTTTGTTATAGCTGAACTGGATATCACAGAACCTGCCGGAAAAAATTTGCGCGATAAGTAGGCGAAAATTATCGCGGCCAAAATTCCGGCAACGACCAGGCCTTTGTATAACGCGCCCATTATATTTTTATTTGATCCGAGTTTTATGAAGAATGTACCTACGATTGAAGTAATGATAGAAACCCCGCCTAAGACAAGGGGAAAAATGATTATTTTTTCATTTCCCGGAAAAATCAAACTGCCGAGTAGCATGGTGGCCACGGCGGTTACAGCGTATGTCTCAAATAAATCAGCGGCCATACCGGCACAGTCTCCGACATTGTCACCCACATTATCTGCGATAACCGCAGGGTTGCGTGGGTCATCCTCTGGAATACCGGCTTCAATTTTTCCGACTAAATCAGCACCAACATCCGCCGCCTTGGTAAAAATACCGCCGCCAAGCCTGGCGAAAACGGAAATTAAAGATCCTCCAAAACCAAGTCCGATCAGGGCGTTCAGATCATGTGTTAAAGCATAAAATCCAGTGACGCCCAGAAGACCCAGACCGACTACAAAAAGGCCGGTTACCGTTCCTCCTTTAACAGCTACATTTAAAGCTTCTTTTAATCCTGTTTTAGCCGCTTCAGTTGTTCTTACGTTAGCGCGCACCGAAACGAACATGCCGATATAACCAGCTAATGCAGAAAGCATGGCACCAACTGCAAAACCCAGCGCCATATACCATCCGAGTGTCATCCATAGTACGATAAATATCACCGCACCGATGATCCCTATGGTTTTATACTGGCGGTTTAGATAGGCTAGCGCACCCACTTGTATGGCTTTGGCAATTTCTAACATTTTGCCATCACCCGCAGGTTTGGATAAAATCCAACGAACTAAGTATGCGCCCCAGATAAGAGCGATTAAGCTCGCTATCAGGGCAAAAAGTAAAGCATTAGACATATAGTTTTGTGTAGAAGAGTAGCTAAATCTAGCGTTAATGTCAATATTTTAAGCATAAAAAGAAGCGTATAATCATGTCATTCGTATGCTCAGAACAATTCGTGGAATAGCTGAATCATATATTTTTATCCTGCTCCTTTCGCTTATCGTGGGTTTGTTTATTCCGCAGGCGCGTTTTTTGGTCGTTTTAAATACGTTTTTTTTGCAAGTCATATTTTTTTTATCAATCTTAAAAATAAATTTCAGAGAAGTCATTTTGCATGTGAAGGATTGGCGATTGCTCACCTTTACCTCTTTGATCATGCTACTGGTTTTACCGTTCGTAGTGTATGCGATCGCTAATCTGATTGTCCCGGATCTCGCTTTTCCTCTTTTTCTTTTGGCCGCCATGCCAGCTGGAATGACCAGCCCATTACAGGTCGAGGTTATAGGCGGTAAGGTATCGCTGGCTCTGGTTTTAACCATGATTATGTCGCTTTTAGCGCCCATAACCATACCGCTTATCACTCGTTTGACGTATGAAACGTCGATTCCGGTTGATACTTTTGAGATGTTAAAGACACTGGCCTTGGTAATCTTCATCCCATTTGTATTAGCTGAAATATTCAAACGTTTAGCACCGAATATAACGGCCAGGTATGCGAAAAGAACAAAAACCATATCCATCGCTTTGCTCGGCTTATTGGTGGCTGGGGCAGTGGCTAATCAGGCTGATGCTGTTTTGATTTATGCTCGTTCCGGTTGGGGGATTATTCGTACTATAGTCGTCTTATTTGTATTTTTTGCCTGTCTGCATGTTATCGGTTACTGGGTAGCATGGTGGAAACCTTATGCGGAGCGAAGGACGGTTACGGTTTGTTTCGTTTACATGAATTTTACGTTAGCTATATATTTAGCAACAAAGTTTTTTACGTCTCCCGAAGTTTTACTGCCTCTCGTATTATCCATTCTGCCCTGGTCGACAATGCTACCGGTTTGGAAGAAGATAAGTAATAAAAATAAATTAAATTAACTCTATGCCATCCTTTAATAGTTTGATTTTCTTTTTCATCCATCTTGATACATCGCTCGGATCGCTCATAGCAAAATTCGGCAACTTTTCTTACGCTGTTCTTTTTGTCATTATTTTTTGTGAAACCGGCTTGGTGGTCACGCCCTTTTTACCCGGCGATTCATTGCTCTTTGCGGCCGGAACCTTTGCGGCAACCGGAGCGTTCGATATTTTTTTTCTTTGTCTGACCCTGGCTTTTGCGGCCATAGCCGGTGATACCGCGAATTACTGGGTAGGCCGGAATCTCGGTCTGTCGTTTTTCCAAAACAACAGATTCATAAAATTAAAACCGGAATATCTGGCAAAGACTAAAAACTTTTTTGAAAAGTACGGCGGTAAAACTATATTTTTAGCCCGTTTCGTACCCATCGTACGGACATTCGCTCCGTTTGTGGCCGGAGTCGGTAAAATGGATTATTCAAAATTTTTACTTTTCAATATCGCCGGCGGGTTGACGTGGGTTTTGCTGTTCGTACTCCTTGGTTATTTTTTTGGAAATATGCCGATCGTAAAAGAAAATTTCAGCGTGGCGATACTATTTATAATTTTAGTTTCAATATTACCGGGAATATTCGAATATGTAAGATCAAAAAAACGATCTTAATTTGTATTAAAGCGATGGAGCGGTTGTAATGGTAACCGTTTGAGAAGCGATTTTAACGTCCTTCGCTTTTCGCAGTTCGTTTAAAATAAGCTTCGCTAGTTTGTTATTAATAATTCGTCGCTCTCTTGCATCAACAACGTATCTGATACGAAACGTGATCCAATTGTCGGTCGGTGTAATGAATATTGCCGGTTCAATATTGCGTTTAGATAAATAGTATTTTTCTTCCAGCTGTGAAATTTCCCGTTCGGCTCGCTTGGTCGCCTCGTATGTTTCTTTCTTCACGATGGCCTGAATGAGTTTTATAGCTTTTTTCCAGTCGCTTGTATATGTAATAGGGAGCGTTATTTCATCCCAGATAAAATTATGGTCTTTGGTATAGTTGTGGACTGGGTAGGAAAGAATTTGTCCGTTCGGCAGGAGCGTGATTCTTCCAGTCGCCTGGTCGCCGTCTACCCAGGTGCGTAATTCAAGTAGCGTAGTATAAAAAAGGCCGATGTCGATAACATCACCGTATTTTGAATTCACTTCTATCCTGTCTCCGACCCGATAAATACCTGTTAAAAAGATCGTAAACGCACCGGCAAAATTTTTGAAAACATCCTGTAACGCAATGGCGACACCGGCTGCTACAAGTCCGTAGGCGACAAGTAATGCCTGCGGGTTAACTATCCAGATGCGTAAAATGATAATGAACGAACTGATAATAAAAAGAAGCTGGGTGGTTTTTCGGAAGGAGTATCTAGCCTTTGATTCTTTGATTTTTTTACTCACGATTCCTTCTAGAATAAGTTTTAAAAATAAATAGGAAACGGCGATGGCGATAAAGCTATAAAAAATCTTTGTAAGATCAACATCCTCATATTTAAAATTTAGAAACCAAGCGAATCCTGCGATACCGGATAGGATCAGGAAGTTGATTATTTTTTTAAAGATATTTGCTTGTGAAGGTAGTTTGTTATCCATAGGATAAACAGTTCTATTTTTCTTTTTCTTTTTCTATTTCTTCCTCTTCTTCTTTAACGACTTCTTCTGCTATTTTGCGTTTTAAATAAAAGTTCATGAATGAAAAAACAATAGTTGCCGCAAAGACCACGGCTGCGGCATTGATTAAAAATAGGAGCAATGAATTAACCATAATCGTAAAATCCAATCGAGCTAATCCTATGCCGACTACAGCGAGCGGCGGCACGAGCGCTACGGAAATAGCAACGCCAGGCAGAGTCTCGCTGAGTTTTGGTTTTACTAAGGCGAATGCGGCGGCAAAACCAGCTACCGTACCGATGGCTGCATAAAGCAATGAAGGTTTTGTACGAGCCAGAATTTCCGATGTTATTTCATTCGACTGTGAAGAAAAGAGCAGGGCTATGATAGCAGCGAAGACAGCGCTTAAAATCGAGGCTTTAACGAGTGTCATGAAAGATTTTGAAGCCAGCGAAAAATCAGACATGATGATGCCCATGGCCAGACTCAGGGTTGGATAAAGAATCGGCGCAATCAACATACTGCCGACGATTACCGCCGAACTGTCGGTCAGTAATCCCAGAGTGGCCATTAGAACCGAAAGGATGACCATTAAAAAAAAATCACCATTGGGTACGGCATGTTCAAATAAGTTTTGTATGGCTTTTGTTTTTTCTTTATCCGAAATTTTGTTGAATAATTGCTGGATCATATATTTGCCGTCATGATACCAGAGTATCGTTATTTGCTAAAAATTTGTACGTTTTACATATTAAAAAATACCAGTTACATAGCTGGTATTTTTTATGGTGCGCGCGCCTGGATTCGAACCAGGAACCGCCTGTGTATAAGACAGATGCTCTACCGTTGAGCTACGCGCGCCTATGTTTTGTGACGTGAGTTTAAAGGCATTTCTTTAAACTTACAAGACCCCGTTAACGTAACAAACCCCGCGATTGCAGGGTTTGTCGGAGGAGGAGAAAGTAGGTTGTGTCAGTTTTCTTCCGTCAAGGTATCCGGCGGAGGCGGGGGAAGAGTCTTCTTTTGTACCGGAGGCTTGTCCGATTTCACGGCGGCCTTGGTAGTGACTGTCGTCACCGTTGCCGATGTTGACGTAGTCTGGCGAGCTGTATTGCTCCCCCAACTGCAGGATTCCGCCAGCCTGAGCAGGACCTTCTGGTGAAGCTCGGCGACGAGCATGAGCTCGTGGAGCGTATCCGGAGAGACCATGGTGAACAGGTCTTCGCTCGTGAAGGGCTTGCCTTCGGCTCCGTACAGGATGGCGGTTGCCGTCACTTGCCGCAATAGCTCGCCCTTGTTGCTCTTTTCTTCCGGCTCGTTGTTCTCGTATTCCAGGAGGTGCTTGGTCAGCGCTTCCACGCCGAGCCAATCACGGAGTTGATCTGTGGTCAGACATTCGAGCTTCAAGGCGGTCGTGATGACGTCGATCGTGTAGGTTGTGGCGTGGATCCAGGTCTCGCCGTCGCCTTCTTGGGCGTTCCACCATGCGGTGTTGGCCAGCAGGAACTTGGCGATGTCCGGCCATGGGAGATACAGGACGCATGCCTCTGGCACAAAGACCTCGAGGATTTTTTCCGGAGTCGTATCTCCAGCCTCCAAGGCCGCCTCGAGAACCTTGGACGTGGTCTGGACAGAGAGGTTCAAGGCGGTATTCATGGGCATACCCACGCAAGCCGTCAGGATCGAAGCGCGCAGCTTGGGTGTGTGTCCAAGCTGCATGATCACGGTATCGATCGGGAAGAAGGTGATGAATTCGGTTGGCGTGAGCACGGTCCGAAGAGCGAGATCCAGGCTTGAGACCAGGAGCTTTCCCTCCGGAGTGGTTGCAAGGGTAGATTCTTCTTCCGGTGGTTTCGAGTCGTATATCTGTGTCATCCGTTACTATCCTCATGTGAAAGGGGCTTTGAATAATTAATACCTTTGTACGAAAATGTCAAGATCATGCTATAGTTTGCACGTATGAAAATTTGGAAAATATATGCGTTTATCTTTGGTTTTATCCTGGTTTTAGCCGTTGGTTTTTTCTTAGGTTGGCGGCTCACGCAACCACAGTTCGTAGCTAAAAGAGAGGTGAATGCGCAGGTTATTCTCACGGCTTTGCGCGACCGCGGTTTTTTAGTGACGCAAACCTATGTTTTCGATCAGCCGGTTACCATTAAAAAAACATCAGGCAGTGCGTTTAAGGATTTTTTCTTCGGTCAGACTATTACGGCACGCGGCGCTATGGAAGTAAATTTAGGGATCGATTTAGCCAAAGTATCGGAGCAGGATGTGGTAATTGAAGACCAAAAAATAACGGTCACGGTTCCGACATCTAGTTTGTTCAACGTACGATTGGTTGGACCAATTGATGTGCGCAATGATCAGGGGATTTTAAAACGCGTTCTACAGAACGAGGACGGATACAATGAAGCTCTGGCCGAGCTATCACGTATTGCCGAAGAAACCGCAAATAAACCCGAATTCCTTGATCGCGCCACGCTTCGCGCAAAAGACGATATTGCAAGATTGTTAGGCTACGTCGCCGAAGGCAAAACCATCGAAGTCATAACCCAATAACCCTAGTTCTGAGCCCCTAACTTCTAGCCCCTAACTCTCTCGCCGTTTTCCAGCTCCACCTGACATAAGGCGCATTCCCCGGGCATGTTTTTAAAAATTCCCTTGTAGTTTGGTCATGCGAATAACCACAGCCGAAATCTACGCCAAGTTCGGTTTTTAAATTTTTTATCAACCGTTCGCGTTCTGCTTTGGCGATAATTGAAGATGCGGCCACTGTCCGGTCACGACGATCGGCTTCGTGTTTTGCTTTGAGCCTCGGCATTTCATCCCATTCGCTATGTATGAATAGTTTTTCCAGATAACCCTGGGCATTGATACTGGGAGCGTCAACGAGCGCCATGATTTCGTGTTCATCGAATTCTTCGCGAGCTTCGCGTAATAGATCGGACATGAGCGCAAGTTCCAGACCGTTTAATGTTTTTGTGCGGTCATAAACCGCCGCATCAATATCCGGCGGATAAGCGACGGCGATTCTAAACCAGCAACGTTCTTTGATGCGTTCGGCTAGTACGTCTCTTTCTGGTCCGGGTACGATTTTTGAATCGCGTACGTTGTTAGCCCAGAACCAACGTCGATCTGCATCATCAGCCGCAACGCAAGCCAAAACCATGGATCCGATCACGCATCCTCTGCCAGCCTCATCAATACCCAAGCTGATTCTCATGTTCCTTTTAAAATTATCTCACTCTTGCAAAAAAGGCCAATTTCGGGCAAACTATTGACATATGAAGACGAAAGTAAAGATGAATGTTATTGCTTGTCGCGACTTTGGTTTTGACTGTAATGCCGTCATGAAAGGACGGAATTTGGACGAGGCTATAGATGCCGCGATAAAGCACAGTGTAAGCATGCATGGTCAGAACGTCAGGGAATTGCAAACGCCTGAAAAGAGGGCGCAGATTGGATCCAAAGCCAGGGAAATGGAGGTCTGATGTCTGACGTCTTAGATCCAAAACACGAAGCGCTCGTTGATCATCTGTTTCAGCGGGCGTGTTTTGTTCTCAAGATGCCGGGATTTGTTTTACGTCCCTTGCGCCGCCGGAGTCGCGGGCGCGGTAAGCTTAGGATGCTTCGCCTTGGTTATACAAAACTTTCTGAAAAGCAGATTACCGTTGATTTATATACGCCGCGTACCATGAAACCGCGCCAGCTCGACGCTATTTTACGCGTCGTCTGCCATGAGCTTACGCATCATCTGGAACCGCCTAAAATTTGGCACAGATGGTTCGGTCGTGATATTCGGGTAATCCATCACCCGGATTTTTGGAAAAAATATAAATCCGGCGTCGAGCTTTTAAAACGCGATGAAGTGCTTAGCGAACATTTTACATCATAACAATTATGGAAATACCAAAATTGCGTTCGTTCCGAGTAGCATCCAGGTCTGATTTGGCGGAAGGTGTTTATTCGTTAACTCTTGTTCCGGCTGATAGTGAACCTTTATTTTCCTTCGAACCAGGTCAATGGATCATGCTTCATGTTTTGAATCCGGATGGTACGACCTGGCGAAAAGCCGCTTTTTCCATTGTCTCCGCTCCCGCGGAATCTACGGCATCTTTCGAGTTAGGTATTAAAATACGCGGTGAATTAACCACCCGGGCTTCAAAATTTGAAGTTGGCGAAAAAGTAAAAGTTCAAGGTCCTTATGGTTTTTTCTTTTTGGAGGATACAGTCGCGACTTTGGTTTTATTGGCGGGCGGGATCGGCGTTACGCCTTTTCGCAGCATGATTCGCGAGATGTGTCTGCAAAAAAACACCCGTAATATTTACCTTTTTTATTCCACCGGAACGCGAGAAAAAATGGCGTACGAAAAAGAGTTACGAGACTTGTCTCGAGAGTGTCCGAATTTTAAACCCATATTTATTTTGACACATGAGACACCGGCTGATTGGGATGGCGAGTCGACACGTATGTCTAAAGAGATGCTAAAAAGCAGGGGAGTTGATTTTAAAACGGCTGATTTTATGGCCTGCGGTTCCACACGATTCGTTCAAGATATAAAAGTCATGTTAGAATCTGAAGGTGTGGATTTAAAAAATAAGTTTAAACAAGAATCATTTTAACCATTACGTTATGTACAAAAGCCGCGTCGCCTTTCTCATCGGAGTTGTTTTATCGGTTTCTCTCATGGGTCTTGGCTGTAATCCGTTTCAAAAGACTGAAGAAAAAGTCAGTCAAAAAATAGGTGAAAGTGTGGCCGAAAGTATGTTGGAAAAAGCGACCGGCGGAAAAGTAGATGTGGATACCGGAAACAATCAGGTCGTTTTTAAAGACAATAAGACCGGTAATATCACAGCCTTCGGCGAGGATTTAAAACTGCCGGATAATTTTCCAAAAGATGTCCCGATTTATTCAGGTGTTAAAATAACGAGCGTAATTATGGATGAACAGGGCGATAAGGCTGTTTCCCTCTCACTTAAATCCACGGACAATCCCGTCGCTGTTCTTGGCTGGTATGAAAAGGCTATAAAGGATGCTGGTTGGGATGAGCAGACTAGTTGGAGTGCCAACAATATAGAATCAAGGACATATGATAAGGATAAGTCGCATATCGCACTTACTGTTTCAAAAAATACGGAGAATGAAAACGGGAGCGTGATATTGCTCGTTAAGACGGTTGATGATCAGGAGGTTGAGGCAACAGATGAAGAGGAATAAAATATAGAGTTTACAAACATAAAAACAACTTCCAATTCTGGAAGTCGTTTTTATGGTGGGCGTGCCTGGGCTCGAACCAGGGACCTTCACATTATCAGTGTGACGCTCTAACCACCTGAGCTACACGCCCCGTCGTTCGCGAACGACGGGGCACGCCCTAATGTTATCGAATAATAGGGCATGTTTTTGGTTCGCTGACGGCGGGGGGTGTTCTCATCTGGAACAGCAGTTGTTGTTTTGTGCCGATAGATTACCCGTATTATCGTCACCTTGCAAGCCCGCAATGCTTTGTGTCCCACGGAAGTTGTAATGTCCCTTTTGCGGGAAGTTAGAATGTCACATTCTGGCCGGCTGTCGGGAACTCCGGATTCCTGTACAACGGTCTGGTATGACAACCCAACTTTTCGCTATGTCAAAAAAGGATATTGATC
>JBDRFZ010000036.1:0-11107 GCA_043818395.1 Patescibacteria group bacterium | reverse complement strand
CGAACTTTCGCATGGGAAGACAGTTATCGAAAGCTCGCTCTACGCTACGAGATCCTTTTTGAAACACATTTGGGTTTCAAATATCTCGCCTACTCACTGATGAACTTGAAGGAATATGTTTGAAACTCGCTATGGGTTCATCCTTAAAGAGCTTGCCAGACTTTTTGAAAGATGGGGAGTTTGCAGCGCTGAAGATTTTTTACAGCGTTTGAAGTGAAAAAGGCGAGGTATCTTGACTTTTAACCATATTTTTGCTATATAAAAACCATATGACGCACAAGATGTATATGCACTCGGAATTCGCCGGAGTTATTACACTCCGTGATTTTTGCTATTCCCGTGCTGTACGACATCTGACTGCGTAAATCCGCATTAAGTCGGATTTCGAAAAAGCCCGGGAATCGCTCCCGGGTTTTTGCACCTTGAAAGCGAGGAACTGGATGCATCCGGCAACTGTCTACATCGTAATTAGCAGTATGCACATGTTTGCTATCGGCATGTGCTCGACTGGTTACGTTCCATTTTTGCAGAGTTTAGGACTTAGTTTGGCCGACATCCCGCTCATCAACATATTCTTCATGGGCACGATTTTTCTCATGGAGATACCGACTGGCATGCTGGCGGACGGCAGGAGTCGAGGCTGGTCGGTGAAAGTGGGTATAGGCATTTGGGCTTTGAGTACATTCGCTTATGCGTTGGCGCAAGGGTTTTGGACTGTGTTGATTTCTGAAGCCCTGGGTGGTTTGGGTAATGCTTTTATCTCTGGCGCCTTCGTAGCCTGGTTGACCGATGCTCTTAAAAATCGCGGAGAAGGAAAAAAACTACAAAAAATTCTCGTCACGACTTCGGTGTCGCAGACTGTATGTTGCTTGGCGGCAGGGTTTATCGGCAGTTGGATCTGGATGATTTCCCCGCGTCTTGGTTGGTGCGTGTGCGGTGTTATGATGCTTATCACTTTAGCTGTCACGTATCGTTATCTTGATGAGAGAGGCGAGCCTTTAAACCGGATAAGTGAAATACAAGCCCTGAAATTGACGATTCTGGGCTTGAAAAACAATCCATGGTTGCGTTGGAGTGGAGCCGTGTGTGCGATTTCCGGTTTGGTTTTTGCCTTCAATTATTACTGGTCGCCGTTCTATATAGAATGCTTTGGCCGTAATCGAATCGGTTTGATCTGGATCCTAATTTACGGCACTGTGGCCGTGTCCGGTCTGCTCTTACGTTTTCGTGCCATACGTTTTGCCGGGCCAGTCAACGGTATCGTACTGTCGTTGATTGTCACTGGTTTGGGTTTAGCGTTTGCCGGTTATCTAGGTTGTACCGTCTGGTCAATTGCTTTCGCGATGATCCACGAATTCGGACGCGGGTTGTTCCGTCCACTGGCCGACACGTTCTTTCAAAAACAATTCCAGAGTGAAAATCGGGCTACTGCCGGCAGCGCGCAATCGTTTATTCAGACCTTGGCTTGGTCATTGATCCTTTTAGTCGCTTGGTATCTGATGCGCGATATGCCGGATGGTAGTCATAGCATCTCTATGGCCTGGATCGTTAGCGGTGTATTGTTAGTCATCTTATCCACTTTACTTTGGTTGTTACGTCCAAAGAAAAAGTAAACTCAAACCGCATCGGAATGTCCGATGCGGTTTTAAAATCCTTGACGAGGATCGTGGGGGCGGTTAGGGTTTGGTCGGTACTTTGGAAATCGGAAAAAAAGGAAGTAAAAACCATGAACGATTTGGCGGAATCCATAAGGAAGACTTGGCCCGGCATGACGGTTTTCGTAGACGTTGACGGCACGTATGCGCGTTGGCAAACCATGCATTCTTTTTTTGAAGCTATGGTGGCTTACGGCGCTTTTCCGGAAGTCACGCGCGCCATGCTCGAAAAAAATCTTTCCGGTTGGAAAAACCGCGAACTGCCATTTAGGGAGTTCATTGATTGCATGGTTCGCGTTTTTCGGACTTGGCTGCCCGGTATTCGCACGGATGTTGCGGAATTTGTAGCAACGAGCATGCTTAAGCGCGAAGGCCGTCGTGTAAACGTTTTTGTTCGCGAGCTTCTAAGTGCGGCGCGCGAAGTCGGTCTGACGAATGCTTTCATTTCCGGATCGCCGGAAGTAGTTGTTCGGGCTTTGGCTAAAGCGGTCGGAGTCGAGATATTTTTAGGCACCGAATATCCGCACGAAGACGGCGTCTACGTTCCAGGTGAACCAAGGCAATGGGTTCTGGATAAAGGCGAAGCAGTCAGGCATCTGGCGCACATGTACAGGCTCAAGCTCGAAGACAGTGTGGCGATCGGCGACAGTGAAGGTGACATACCCATGTTCGAGTCTGTCCGCTGGCCCATCTGCTTCAATCCTAACGACGTTTTATTCAGGGCGGCGAGAGAACGAAGCTGGCCGGTAGTGATCGAGCGTAAAAACGTGATTCTTTGTTTCAAACCCGACATCTCTGGAAGACTGCAGGAGACCGCGCTGGCGGCTATTCTGCCGCAGTGGCTGGCAGGAACATTGCAGGACCGTCTGAGGCCGTGGTCATGCCTCTAAAAAAGTCTTCTTTCTAAAGCTCCGTTCCATTTTTTCTTCGATGGACGGAGCTTTTTAGGTTGGGGATAACTTTTTAATAATGATTTGTGATATACTTTCAGCAAGCTCGCGATAGCAGGCTAAAAAATTATGAGTTCACAAAACGTAATCGTGTATTCGACTCCGACTTGCCCTTATTGCAAGCTAGCTAAGGAGTATTTAAAAGAAAAAAATATTCCATACAAGGAGATTGATGTTTCATCAGATCCGGCAGCGGCTAACGAGATGGTAAAGAAGTCAGGCCAAATGGGTGTACCGGTTGTCGAAGTCGGCAGTCAGATTATAGTAGGTTGGAACAAGGGTGCGCTCGATGAAGCGTTGGGAGTAAAACAGAAGGCTTAAGAAAAAAATTATTAAAGTTTGGTTATTAAAACAGATCCTGAGATGGGTTTGTTTTTTAATGTATAATCTAACAAGGACGTATGTCTTATGAAGAAATGAAAATTGAATCCAAGGACGAGGATAAGAAAAAAAGAGATGAGGAGGCCGAGCTCATGCGGGATTATTTAAAAACGAAGCTAGACGAATTAAACGCGTCAGATAAAATAACTGCTGAGCAAGTTGAAGCACTTATTTTATTTATAACTCAAATCGACAAGGATAAACCGCTTGTCGCAAGCGAAGATGACTTGAATGGATTGTTTTCAGAATTAAGAAAATTTAACGGCAGTGATGTCGCTTCATTCGCTGCGCAGACTCTATCTTTCTTGTTTTCAAAAGAAGGGAAGTATACCGATATTAAAAAATATAGAGAAAAGATTCTAGCTAGGAGTTTAATGCGTTCCGGTTTTAAAATATTTCCAGATAATTTTGTATTTTCATATGGAGTAGACGAAGGAGGGGCGCATATACATCTGTCAAACCCAAACGAAGGAGAAGCGAAGTCTGTGGGGAGCGATGTTTTGGTTTTGCGTAAATTTTTATCAGGCCTCGTACAATTTGCTGGCGAGGTGGTAGAGAAAGACGATAATATAAAAATTATCAGCGCAACATCCACATTATTAGCCAGACCGGAACTGGCAAGGTTTTTAGAAAGTCTGGGGTTTGTTAATAAAGGAGAAATGAATGAAGAAGAGCGCCGGGCTCACTTTAAAAATGAGACCGAACCGGTAATAAAATTAGAAGCGACCCGTGAATTATTTTTAGCGAAAATGAAAAATAAGAATCAGCAGACTTTGCAAAAACAGATGATAAAATTAATACGAGAAGCTAAATGATTCTATTTCACTATTGCCATGTAAAATTCATTCGCCTTATTCCAATTTAAATTTTTCCAAAAATCAGCGATATAGGCCTTGCGATCCGCTCCGTAATCAATGAAGTAGGAGTGTTCGTAAACGTCCAGGACGATTATCGGCAGACATCCCCAAACTCCACCCTGGTTATGCGCGTCACTCGTGTAAACGCGGAGCGCTTGGTCGTGCGTGTCCCAGGCAAGTACGACCCAGCCGCGTGCCGCAAGTCCGCAGGCTGAAAAATAATTGATGAAATTTTCAATTGATCCAAAACCATTTTTTAAAGCTTCAACTAATTCGCCACTTGGGATTCCATTGCCGCCTAAGACATCAAAGTACCATTCATGGAGATATGTTCCATTTACAGCAAAAGTCTCGCTATCTTTGAATGCGCGAAGTTCGGAATACGTTTGGTTGGCGGATGAAAAATCACCGCCGCGCGCCAGCGGGTCGAGCTTGGCGATTATTTCGTCTTTTTTGGCTACGTAGCCAGCGTAGAGCTTGTCATGATGAATTGATATGGTTTTATCGCTTATTCCGGTTAGTGGTTTATCGAAGGAGAGTGACTTTGGTGTGGACATGTGGTTTATTTAAGTGATTTAAGAATTTCGTTATTTTCTGGCATTCCATGGCGCAGATATTTTATTTTTCCGGTTTTATCTATCGCTACAACGAGACGTTTTAAAAATTTTACACCGTTATGTTCCGCTAACGCATTATAACTTTCTCCGGTTTTTAAATCAGGATCAACTAGCAGTGGAAATGGAAAATTATATTGAGCTTTGAATTTTTTATGACTCTCGGCGTTGCCTTGGTTTATCGCCAGAACGGTAGTATCCGCGTTAATGAATTTATTCCAATCATCTCTCACTGCGCAGAGTTGCATGGTGCAAGCCGGAGTCATGTCGCCTTGGTAAAAAAAGAGGATGATTTTTTTCTTATTCAAAAAATCAGATAATGATATCAAATTACCCTTTTCGTCTTTTAAAGTAAAATTCGGCGCCGGATCGTTTAAGCTGATTTTTTTTGCTGGCGTCATATAAATAATGGAGCCAGTTTAGCTTTGATTTTTACTCAAAGCAAGCGCGCTCGACCGTTTCAATATCTTAAGCTAAGCTTGTATTGATTATGCCCGAAACAATCGAAGGATCGAATGTTAAAGAGGCCTCTGATAATGTAGCCTCCGGAAAATCTTTCTGGAGAGCTTGTTTTATTGGTTGTGCGATATTGATTGCCGTGTTTTTTATCGGTGGATATCTGATTTTCAGGTTTTTATTCGGACCGGCTGACAAGATACTGGCTTCTTTACCGGAAAATTATCCAAAACAGCTGACGCCATATAGATTGAATGAAGTCAGAAGCATCCGTTATTTATCTGGACAAAACCGCAGCAAGGCGATTAAGATTTTTTCTGCGCCCATATCGCTAATAAGCGGTTTAGGTCTAAACTCTGGTAGCAGCTCTACACAGGATATGAAAACGTATCAGGATGTAGTCGGTTCAATATCGAATTCATTATCCAATAAAGAGACCGTGACTATGGTTTGGAATGCTATGCAGGCAAACAAAAAAGACGTATTGGATTATTATTCGAAACTAGCTAAAGACGCTGGTATGACCGAAAAAATATTTCGCGACGAGGTCACGAGCACGGATCTTTACGTGGCGCAGGGAAGTGATATGGCACTACAACTTTATCTGCAAGATCTGTCCGATACTCCAAATTTAGATAAAATAACCTTAGTTGTCGATTATCTAGCTAAATAATTATATGAGAAAAAAATATTTTTTATCATTATTTGTTCTAGCCTGTCTTTTATTGGCGGGTTCCGGTTGTGCTTCGTCTAAGATTGAAGTTGTGGAAGCTCCGGGTCTTAAGTCGGTTTCATTGGGTACACTGGATTCGGCCGAAGCCGCTCAAAAGATTAATTTGGTTCGCGGCAATACCATTAAGATGAAACAGAAATTTTCCGAGGCTGGTGTAAAGCTGGCTGATGCTTATGCCATGGGAAGCGAAGGTGAGAGGGAATTGGTTATTAGGCGGTTCGCGCCTGGTTTTAATGCTGATATCGAATGGAAGTATAAAACGATGATCGGTGATGAGACTGCAAATTATTCAGGTGCGGTCGTAGGTGGCGATTTGCAGAGCGCCCATGAATTGTTTTTACCCGTTTATTGGCAGGAGGGTGAGAAAACGGCCATGGGTAGCGGTATTATCTGGTTATCGCAAGATGTATTTGAAAATTTATCCAAAGCAGGTGTCAGCACTTTTTCTTTTGGCATCCTTAACAAAGAAGAAAACGAGGCTCTTGTCGCATCCAGTACCAAAAATGGTTTCAATTATGCGCTAAGCAAGCTCGATGGTGAAGTGCGAGCGATTATCGGGAATAAAGATGTTTATCTGACAACAGCGGAAAAAGATTTTGGCGAATATACGCTTAAAGTAAATGGCGAGGATGTAAAGGTTCAGGTCATTAAAGCGAGCAACTGGTTTGGCGAGATACTGGTTTTAAACAACAAACAAAATCCCATGGTCTTGAAAGTAACCACCAATGATTTGGCGGGCGGTGACCTGGCCGGGTTTTACGATTACGAAATCACTGAGCTTAATGGATTAGTGGAATAAAAACGGTAAATCAATTGCCTCGTAGTGTTTCGGCAGCCCATTTTGGATAAATCCGCCGAAAATATACAAGATCTCGAACCGGTCCAAGGGTCTCGATTTCTTTAATTAGCGGATTAGTTAACGCGTGGCTTTGTGCATCTTGTAAACTAATCTGATGCTGGTCCATAGTCAGGCGTAACATGGACCAGGCCTTGGTACTTAGATCTTCCATGATCCGCGCAGCTTCCTCAAGTTCATCTCCTGTTTTATTTAATCGAAGAGATGTAGCTATTAATTCCAATTCATCAAGGGTTTCTTTGAGATTCTGATTTAATTCTTTGTAGGTATCCGGATCAGCCCGTCTCATTAAAAAGTTTTTGCCTTCGGTTTCCAGTGTTTTTAGTTTGTTTATGAGTTCGATAACTGCGGCAGGCTTCATTCGTTCGTAGGTCATCCAGGATCCGGCTCGGATTAAACCTCGTAGTTCGTTTATTTTTTCCGGATCGGCGCTATGTGTTTTTTCATGGTTCAACATCTCAAATAATTCAGGTTCGTATTGGTAAGGGTCGCATGTATATTCTCCTACGCAAGCTTTTTCGATTTTTGCGATTCTTGTCTTTAGTCGAGATGTGTCTTTTTGTTCCTTTTCATCTGCGGTGAGTTTTTTTTGCAATTCTTGCAAATATTTTTGTAAAAATTTGTAAATGTCGTTAATGGTATGCAGATGTTCACGCTCTTCTTCCTTTTTTTGTCTTGCCTTACGGAATCCTATTTCTGCTATCGCGTATTCAGTGCTGTATGGACGAATTGGTTCGTGTTGCGTCGTTCTTCGCAGCCTGGTATTGCTTTTTTGCGGTGGTGGAATATTTGTAGCCGGTAGAGCGAAGGGGTTGATGTCGAATTTTGTTTTTGTCATATTAGACAAAACGGTCTTGCCACTTGGGATCAACCTTGACGTTTAAAGATAAAAAAACTTTTGCTCCGGTTACTGTTTCGATTTCTTTACGAGAAGCAGTACCGATGCGTTTTAGCATGGAGGCGTGACTGCCGATTATCATGGCTTTGTATCTGTCGGCCGTAGTCCATATTGTGACTTCTAAAAAACGAGAGCCGTCCGGACGCGTTTCGATATTGTCCAATGAAACTTTTATGGAATAAGGTACTTCTTGTTCGAGCGCTAAAAATATTTTTTCGCGGATAAGTTCTTCCAACCACTCGTTATGTCCGATGTCGGTTAGTTGTAATTCCGGGTAATACGGCGGGCCATCAGGAACAATAGTAAAAAGCGCATCGATAAGTAGGTTTAAATTGCGTCGTTTTAAGGCGCTGATTTCAATAGTTTGGCTTTGTCCTATCTGTAGACCTCTTAAATCCTGCAAACGTGCCGGATTTAAATTTTTTTCGTCAATCTTGTTGATTACGACGATGAGAGGCGTGGGCGCGGCTTTAAGCAGACGTTCGATGAATTCTTCTTCGGCACCATATTCACGAGTCGGATCTATAACGTAGACGACAACATCCACGCCAACCAAAGACTCTTTTACCAGTTCGTTTAATCGTTTGGAGACTTTATCTTTTTTGCCTAGAAACACGCCCGGCGTATCAACGAAAACCAATTGACCGCGGGTATCATGGAGAATGCCGCGAATGGGATGGCGAGTAGTTTGCGGTTTTGGCGTGACGATCGCGACTTTTGAACCGACGAGCGCGTTTAAAAGCGTGGATTTTCCCACGTTAGAACGACCTGCTAGCATTACAAAACCAGATTTCATTTGAACAAAGTATAGCAAATTATTATTGAATTGTATGTATTTTTCGCGAAGAACCGTAATATCGACCGATGATTCGCTGAAGGTTGACGGACTTGGGTTTTTGCTTTAAATAATCTTCAGTGTTCTTTTAAGGAGGTGGTAATGAATAACCCACGGGAGATCCTTGAGCAGCTTGGGATCATACCTCCGGAAAGCGAAGCTGCTTGTCTTGCCATGCACCGCTATCTCCTGGAGGGGGATTGCGTCGGCAGTACGTATCACGAGCGTTTGGCAAGTATTCAGTTCCAGCAGAAAACGTTTTTAGGACAAAGAGTTGCCATTGCCGCACGGGTGACGATGTTGCCCGATAGCTTTGTACAGAGTGCATCGGAGCTGTCACGGGTGATTTATAGAAAGATTACCAACAGATACGAGAGGTATCGGACGCAAAACCCACCGGTCGTGAGTATAACTTGCGGAAATTGGGAACCAAGCATCGGCGGTTCGAGACCATCTCCCTTGGTTTTTTGGGCAAAAGTCAGATTCGATGACGGAAAAGAGCAGGTTATACCCTTGTCCTGTCTAAAAGTATTTGATGACAGTCCGGAGATACAAGTGACGTCTTGCGATGAATCGGATCTATCGCCTGATTTAGAGCAAGACATTAGTGATTTTCTTGATTCCTCGGTCGACAGCTCGAGGTTCGAGGGATGACAAACTACATCAACGCGGGTGCGACTCACTCGCGTGTTTTAATACCATGAATTTTATTTATTTATTTAATTCGACGTAAATAAGCGATGACTTCTACGTGCGGAGTTTGAGGAAAAAGATCGAGAGCGCGTAGTTTTTCGATGCGATAAACGGTTTTTAATATTTTTAATTCTTCGACCAGGCGACGGAAGTTGCAGGAGACGTAGATAATTGTTTCTGGTTTTTTTTCGAGCAGTGTTTTTAAAACGCGAGGATGAAGACCGGAACGCGGCGGATCAAGGATGACGATGTCGGCCTCGATGTTTTTCCATGACAGGTCTTCGGCCGGGCCGGAAGTGAATTCTGTGCGGTCAGATACGCCGCCACAGAGCGCGTTCTGTTTAGCGAGCTCGATGGCCTGGGCATCGATTTCAAATCCTGCGACCCTGAAGTCGGGATGTTGTTTGGCCAGATAAATTCCAAAGAATCCTAAGCCACAGTATAAATCCAAAACATTATAGGAATGAGATCCATTCGCACGAATAAATTCATCAACGGTTTTTTGTAGTTCCGCAGCCATAGCGGAATTGGTTTGGAAAAATGAGTTCGGTGAAATTTTGTAACGTACGTCATTCACGATTTCTTCCAGAAACGGTTCGCCCTTCAAACATTCGAATTTTTGCGCCAGTGAAATGTCGGTATTAAGCGACTGTTCGCCGATGAGTAGAGTAGTGCAAAAAGGGGATAGGTGAGCGATGAGCGATGAACGGTGAACGGGGGTCAGGCGCGACAGGTCTTTAGCGATGATCGAGATCATTCGTTGTTTGGTGTTTTTGCCTTCGCGTATAACGACGTAGCGGATATCGCCGGTGTAAAATTTTGCGTCCCAGGGCTGGAGGTCGGATTCGCGCATCCAGGCGTGGACGTGTTGCAAAATTTCACCAACGCCGTCGTTTAGTAGCAGGCAGGTCGTCAGATCAACGTAGCGGTTCCATGAACTGTATTCTTTTAATCCTATTTCTCCGTTCCAACCCACGGCAAAATCCATGCGGTTGCGGTAATGGAATTTTTTTTTCGCCGGGATTATTTGATCGATTTTTTCATCGTGTCCGGCAGCTTGGAAAGCGTCGTTGATTTTGTTTCGTTTTATATCGAGCTGCGCTTCGTAATTCAAATGTTGCCATGGACAACCGCCGCAGACGCCGGCATGCGGACAGGGAGCGGTTGTGCGATCCTGACTTGGTTTGACCAGCTCTTCGATTTTTAAAATCTTCACGCCGTGATCGCGCTTAATAAATGAACCCACGATTTCGTCTCCTTGTGCTGAGAACGGCGCAACGAACGTATTCGTGGTTTTACCGTCTTCGGTTGGTAGGTAAAAAAAACCGCGACCTTTTTCGTCGTAGCCGGTTATAGTTCCTTTGATGCGATGTCCGAATTTCATAGCTTGCTTATTGGTTCATTGAGGCATAACGTATCCTGAAATGAATAAAGAGTCGAGGATCTTGCATCTCATTGCGCACAACATACGTTCTGCACAAAATATCGGGTCGCTTTTACGTACTTGCGATTCTTTGGGTATCGGTAAACTTTGGATTACGGGTTATACGCCGACACCGAAACATACTCGCGTAAAAAAGACGGCTTTAGGTGCGGAACAATCTGTGGTCTGGGAACAGGTTCTGGATGTACAGGAAGCTATTAAGCATCTTAAGAGCCAAGGATATTCTGTTGCGGCGCTTGAGACTGGCGCACAATCCGTGGATTTGGTGGACTATGCCGCACCCGAACGCCTTGCTTTGCTTTTAGGGAATGAAGTCGAAGGCGTGCCGCCGTCGTTATTATCTATGTGCGACGGTGTTGTATCCATCAAACAAGTCGGTAAAAAAGAATCTCTTAATGTCGCAGTAGCGACGGCCATTGCCGCGTATTGGATATTGAATACGGAACACAAAATACAGAGCACAAAGCATTAAGCACGGAGCACGGAATGCGGAGCATGGGATACGTAGGGGCGCGGTTTCCGCGCCCGGCACGGAACACGGAACATTGGAATACGTAGGGGCACGGCGCGCCGTGCCCCTACGTATTCCATCCTATGTCCCACGGAAGTTGTAATGTCCCTTTTGCGGGAAGTTAGAATGTCACATTCTGGCCGGCTGTCGGGAACTCCGGATTCCTGTACAACGGTCTGGTATGACAACCCAACTTTTCGCTATGTCAAAAAAGGATATTGATC
>JBDRFZ010000035.1:0-9983 GCA_043818395.1 Patescibacteria group bacterium | reverse complement strand
GATCAATATCCTTTTTTGACATAGCGAAAAGTTGGGTTGTCATACCAGACCGTTGTACAGGAATCCGGAGTTCCCGACAGCCGGCCAGAATGTGACATTCTAACTTCCCGCAAAAGGGACATTACAACTTCCGTGGGACATCTTCTGACAATTTTCCTCAGTTTTAGACCTGCCGATTGGTATTTTCACTTCGAAGCAGGCGCCATGACCGAAACCTTCACTCGTCACGCTAATGCTTCCACCTGCAGCTTCCGCTAAGCGCCTAGCAATATAAAGACCTAATCCTGTTCCATCCTGCCTATATTCCCTGCTACTTTCGTTTCGATAAAACTTATGAAAAAGATCCTTTAATTCCTGTTCGCTCATGCCCGGTCCCGTATCTTTAACGCGAATCATCAAATCGTTGTGAAAAATACGAACTTGAATAATCACACTGCCCTTTTCTGTATACTTTATCGCGTTATCCAAAAGATTAAACAATACATTTTGCAGAACTTCGACATCAATCTCTAATTCAGAGGGTACGTTTTCATCGATCGTAATCTTGACTTCAAGATTTTTGGCAGAGGCGATCGCAGAAAGTTCATCTACAACTTTTTCAATTTCTTTTTTTACCTGAATGCGCTCGCAAACACTCATAAACTTGCCAACCTGCAAACGCGAAGCGTTCAGATAAATATCAGCCAGCGATAAAAGTCTGGTTGCCGAATTCTCGATTAATTCCACGTTTTTCTTAGCCTTTTCCGGTAAAACGCCCATGTCGCCATGCGCTAGCATAGACGCCGATGCGCGTATGCCGCCAAGCGGTCCGCGAAGTTGGTGCGCCACCATATCTAAAAAATCATTCTTCGCTTCTTCAATCATTTTCATTTCAAGATTCACCTTTTCAAAAAATAACCTTTTTGCATGTTCGCCCCTGACCGATCTATTAGCGATCACGGCAAAAGATCCAACCAAAAAAGAACCTAAAGCGACAACCGTAATTTCCGAAAAATCTCTTGAGCGCAAAAAAAGCACAAGAGCAAAAGCCGTCAGGATAATCATGAAACTTTCGATGGCGGAAAATTCTACATCTAAAAAAGAGACTCGGACAAAAGACATAAGGGAGAAAAATAAAAACCAGGCTTCAAGCACTGGAATAAACAGACTAAAAGGAAGCGGGCCAATTACAAACTGCATAGCGCCGGCAAGCGTATATGGTAAAAGAATCATAAGACCATAAGTCGCGCGCCGCCGCTCCAGCTCCGTAGAAAAGGTAGAGTATAAATACGGATAAAGATCAGTGGCAACAAAATATATCGCAGCTGAATATATGACCAAGGCAAGAAGTGCGCCGGCGGTCAAAAACGGCTCAGCGGGAAGAAAAAAATATTCCGTATTTCGTAGACATAAACCAATGGCAAGCATTAAAAACGCGACCAAACCTAAAAGGTAAATACGGACCAAATGCCTGACACGCGAATGCCGGACCAGATAAGCTGACGCATGCGTAGCCAAACCAGCGCCCAAGCATGCGCTAAAATAGAAGCCAAGTTTCCAAATAAATATCTGTGAAGGTAGAGCGAATACTTCCAATCTAGTGAACCAATCAGTAGTCGACCAGAAGGCTAAAGAGATAGCGATCAACGCATAAACCACATTTCCCATGGCCCATTTTTTCCTCCACCAAGCCTTAAGACCCAAAATAAAAGTGGCGGATGAAAGTCCGACAACGAGTACGAGATCTAGGGGCAATATATCCATACCTACATTTCATCTGGCAGGGGTATGCCCAACAAATCCAACCCCTGCCCTAAAACTTTTCCAACTGCAGCAATAAGCCTCATTCTTGCCTGTTTGATTGCCGGTGGAGCATCTAAGACAGGCACGTCATGATAAAATGCGGTAATACGCTGAGCCGTCTGCAGACACCACGAAGCGATGATCATAGGGCGCAACTCTTTTGCTGCTTTTTCACACATCGAGGGAAAGATCGCTAATTGCAAACCTAATAACTTTTCCGCCTGCTCGGAAAGTCCGGTCAAATCTCCTTGAGGCAGGCCTTCGGCGCTATTCCAGCCGGCTTTTTTAAGTATGGAATTTAACCGTGTCGCCGCATATTGAACATACGGTCCGGTATCTCCATCAAACGACATGGCTTTTTCGAGATCAAAAACAAAAATCTTATCGCTATCGAGTCTTAACATGCCGAACTTAATTCCACCCATGGCCAGAGCCCAGGACGTATGTTGTATTCGTCCGGACGGCCAATCTTCGTGACGTTTCCGCGTTTCTTTAGTGGCGTAATTCAAAACCTCGTCTCGAAATCCTTGCCAGGTCACCACGTTGCCGGCACGACTCGACATGGCGCCGCTTTTTAAAGTTAAGAATTCATAACCGATAAATTCATGAGGCGTTTTAAAACCCATCAGATCAAACGTAGCAAAAAGCTGCTTAAAATACAGCGCCTGACGGTTGTCTACCATTAAAAGAGAACGCTCTAGTTTTGGATATTCCCGTAATTTCAACCTAGCTAAAGCCATGTCACGCGTTGCATACAAAGTCGTGCCATCGGATTTTCGAATTAAAAACGGCGGTAACTTCTGCTCCTCTAAATCAACTATAATCGCTCCCTGGCTCTTTCTGGCGATATCTTTCTCTAAAAGCTCATCCACGATTTTCTGTCCTTCGTCCAAGACTTCACTTTCAAAATACTGACGCTTAATTGCTACTCCCAATTCTTGAAAAATTTCCGACATCTCAGCTATCGACCAACGTCTCGTTTCCTGCCAGATCTTTATCCAGCCCGGTGATTTAGCTTCTAATTTTCGCTGGACCTCGGAAACCTGCTTCAACCAATCCGGATTTTCTTCGAGGAGTTTCACAGCTTCGGAATAATACCTACCTAAAGCGTTTCCAGTTTTATAATTTTTAGGCATGGCTTTTAAAATCTCATCCGCCATTTTCTCATCCAAATTTTCTATCACGTAATCAGTCCACGCATCAGCAGCCAGGGGTTTATTTTCCGGTTCGCCTTTCTTGGCCTTTTTGGATTTTGGTTGCGGTATAGCCGATGTCGCTTCACGCACCAATAACCATAAACATTTGATGACATGTGCTCCGATATCCCCATGATAACTCGCGGTTATTACATCCCAATTGGCCAATTTTAATATTTTTGCCAAAGACGATCCCAGGATCAAATTCCGCAAATGCCCCACATGAATTTCTTTGTGTGTATTAGGTTGGGCGTATTCCAGCATAAGCTGCTTGCCCTGCCCCACATTTGATGTACCAAATTCTTGATCATTGTTTTCCACATCCTGAACGACCCTGTTCAAAAAATCACCAACCTTTAAAGCGACGTTAACATAAGGGCCGAAAGCTTTGGCCGCCAAAATCGTATGGTCGCCCTTGCCTATTTTTGCCGCCAATTCCTCGGCGACTTGTGCCGGATCTTTTTTATTCTTTTTGGCGATATCAAAACAGCCGTAAGCTATATCACCTAAATCCGGCTTAGGCGGCAAAACCAAATCCCTGCTTTCAACTTTCGTGCCGCTCGCATCGCTTAAACATGCCGCAACATGAGCAAGTATCGCATCCCAGGAATAATAGGCCATATGGTCAAATGTTAGAAGTATAATTCATTGTTAACTTTTTCATTCTTCGTTTTTCTGTCGTCCTGAATGAAGTCTGACGGAATGAAGGATCTTTTTTGATTTTAATGAATCTCGTCATGAACTCACGGAGAACGATTATCATTTACCGCGATTAACCCTTATAAAATGTCTTTTGCCTTTTTGGACTATCTGCCCGGCATGAACCATGGCATTAATATCTTTAACGACTTTCCCGTCAATCTTGATCGCTCCTTGTTCGATTAATTGTCTGGCTTCGGTTTTTGATTTAGCTAATTTTGAACTCATCGTTAATACATTCACCAAATCAGTTTCAAGCCCACCAATATCTAAAATATTTATTTCATTTAAATTCGGCGCTTCATGTTTTTGGTGAACGGTAGCAAAATACTCCTCGGCTTTTTCCGCAGCTTCTTCGGATATGAAACCAGACACGATAGTTCTTGCTAAAAGACGCTTGAATGTCATTGGATTCTCCCCTTTTTCCATAGCCTTAGTCATTGCTTCGATTTCTTTATCCGGTATATCGCTACAAAGTTCAAAACCTGGCGCAATCATACCGTCCGACCAGCTCATGACTTTACCGTACATGTCCTCGGGCGCGTCATCGAGTGTAATCACGTTCCCTTCGGTCTTCCCCATCTTGATACCCGTCGGATCAGTCAAGAGCTTAGTTGTTAAAACAAATTTCTCTTTATCTTTAATCACTTTCATGAGCGTACGTCCGCCCAGCATATTGAAAGTCTGATCATTGCCGCCGACTTCCAAATCCACGTCCATGACCACAGAATCATAACCTTGCATAAGCGGATATAAAAATTCATGAAGATGCACCGGCTTGCCTTCGGCTATGCGTTTTTCAAACATATCGCGTTCCATCATCTGTTGGACCGTAAAATGCGAGGCTAATTCCACGACTTCGGTGAACGACATCTTGCCAAGCCATTCGCTGTTGAATTTAAGTTCCACTGGATTTGATCCGTCGAAATCTAAAATCTTTGATGCTTGTTTTTTGTAGGTTTTGCAATTTTCAAGAACTTGTTCACGCGTGAGTTTTTTTCGCGTCGCCATTTTATCCGTCGGATCGCCGATCATGGCCGTAAAATCACCGATCAAAAGAATGATCCTATGCCCAAGTTTTTGCATAACCGCAAGCTTTCTCATTGGAATAGCGTGGCCTAGATGAAGTGATGGTCCGGTCGGATCAATGCCTAAATACACGGTCAGACGTCGACCGTTCATTAACTCTTTAGCCAACATTTCGGCTGTGGGATAGATATTAGCGACGCCGCGCGCAAGCAATTCCATTATTTTTTCCTGTTCAATAAAAATCGTCGATTTTTTGGGCATATTTGCATGATATCTTATCGGAAACACCCGATTTGCGCAATTTTAAACCGCCGGTGAGATTACCGGCGGTTACTTAGAAAAATCATGAGTTTGAGTTGGCTCACTCAGCGCTGACGTTACAAGTTTCTCGCGCCTTCTTGTCGAGAACGCTCTTGGAGCAATCCCAACAGTTGACGGTGGGCTCGACGTTGGGATATTTCATTTGGTAAAGCGACCGAGCATATGCTTTCGCGTCATCCTCGGTCTCATCGAGACAGAAAGAATACTCTACATTTTTTTCATTACCCCATCTGGTCACAATCCTCGCCTTGCACCCATATCTATTTTCGGGTTTAGGAATAGGCTTGTCACAGTCGCCGCTAGGACACTCGCAACTCTTGCAGCCGCCAACACAACCCGTAAAAAGTATACAAAGAGCCAAAAAGATCGTCCTCGTTTTCATCTCTATCCTCCGGTCGGTAGTCAGACATAATCAAAAATCGTTCTCCGCGTCAAACCGGATACGCGGTCGCTCCTTATGAAAAGTATTTTTTACTTATAAAACCTTATTCAGTCGTTCTTTTAATGCTGCAGCTTTTGCCAGCGCCTCTGTTTTCTTCGTGGTCATCTCATCTACGATTTTAGCTGGCGCTTTGGATGTAAATTCTTTATTCGCAAGTTTAATCTCGAGAGAGGCCGCATAGCCTTCCGCCTCTTTCAATTCAGTTTCAAGTTTGGCTTTTTCCTTTTCTACATCAATCGCGCCGGCGACGTTCAATCCAACCATGCCTTTTTGTGCAGGAGATGATGCCCAGCCTTCAGGAATCACATCTACAAATTGGACGGACGAAGCGCGGCAAAGCGCGGCTATAATTACTGACTGGTCTTCGAGATCATTTGCGCCCTGGATGGCGATCTCAACCTGCTTTTGCGGTTCAATGTTGTTTTCGGCACGCAAACGACGAGCGACGGTAACCAGATCGCGAAGCGACTCGAATTGCAGGGGCACGACGCGCCGTGCCCCTGCAATTGGCCATTCAGCGACAAGTAGCTGCCCATCAAATCCTGCTGTTTTCCAAATATATTCTGTCACGAACGGCATAAATGGATGCCAAAGTGCCAGGATAGTTTTCAATATATGCGACAAAATCGCTTCCTTGCCTTTTTCGATCTTGGCAATTTCCAAATACCAATCCGCTAAATCTCCCCAGGTAAAGTCACGAAGCTCTTCGCCGGCGGATGATAATTCGTAAGCTTGATTTTTTTTGGTGACGCTTGCAATAATTTCATCCAGACGAGATAGGATCCATTGGTCGGCCAATGTCTCCGGTAGGGGCGCGGTTTCCGCGCCCGGGCGGGGAGACCCCGTCCCTACGTCACCGCCGATCTGTATCAAAATGAAACGGGAGATGTTCCATAGCTTATTCGTAAAATTGCGAAAGCCTTCGATTTTTTCTTCAGACAACTTTTGATCCTGACCCGGAGTCGTACCTAGTACAAGCGAAAGACGTACCGCATCCGTGCCGTACTTTTTTATCATGTCGAGCGGGTTGATGACGTTGCCGAGCGACTTAGACATCTTGCGACCTTGTTCGTCTCGAACGAGTCCATGCAAATAAACGTCTTTAAACGGAACCTCGCCAAGCGCGTACGTAGACATAAGCACCATGCGCGCGATCCAAAAAAACAGACTGTCGTAGCCGGTCTCCAAAACCGACGTTGGATGATATTCAGCGAGCTCCCCGATTTTTACGAGATTCCCGTCCGTATCGACGGATGCGTTGTCAGGCCAACCTAAAGTCGAGAAGGTCCAAAGTCCGGATGAAAACCACGTGTCGAGCGTGTCCGGATCTTGAACAAAAGGTATCTGCCCGCCAAGATCATCATCTTGGCATTTTGGACATTTTACAGGATAAGTTTCAGAAAAAAATCCCGAGCTACCAAAATCCGGTTCATTATAAGCCTTGTTAAACCAAGCGCTCGAATCGCTTTTTGTATCAAAATTGACATTGCGACTAGCAGATATAAAATCTCGACCAAGTTTTTCACTTTCACATGTATGGCAATACCACACCGGAATCCGATGTCCGAACCAAATCTGCCGCGAGATGCACCAGTCACGTAGATTATCTATCCAATGGAAATAAATTTTTTCAAATTGATCGGGGAGAATTCTGATCTGTTGCAATGAAACCGCTTCGCGCATCAATTCTTTAAGCGTTACTTCATCCCCCATTCTCCATTTACCAAGAGTATTTTGACGAAGTTTAAATGGTTTGGCTACACGTACAAACCACTGACGCATCGGTAGTTGCTCGACAGTCGTACCACCGCGTTCCGCGACCATTAGATTCTGAGAGATCGTTTCGACTTTAATGAGACAACCTGTTTCCTTCAGTGTCTTTATAATCTTTTCGCGCGCTTTGGGAATAGAGAGGCCGGAAAATTCCGAACCAGTATCTCCGGTCATGTGCGCGGTCTTATCTATTACCTGAACCATGGGCAGACCGTGACGATCCGCCATATCCGCGTCAATCATAGAATGCGCAGGTGTAACGCCAAGCGCGCCTGTACCGAATGTCGGATCAACTTCCTTGTCAGCAATAATTTTAACGCTGATCTTTTTACCGCAAAAATTCGCAGTTAAAGTCTGACCCACATATTTTGAATAACGTTCGTCATCCGGATGCACCGCAACCGCCGTATCGCCGAATTTGGTTTCCGGACGCGTCGTCGAAATCGCGATCGGAAAATCCTTGTCATAGGTAAACGTGATTAATTGCGCAGTCGTTTCTTTATGCTGTACCTCATCATCCGATAGCGTGGTTTGAAATTTCGGATCCCAATTGATAACCCGATAACCGCGTTCGATAATCCCGTCTTCAAACATCATTTTAAAAACAGTGTTAACTGCCTTGTTTCGCTCTTCATCCAACGTATATTTTTCCCGCTTCCAATCCATGGACGCACCCATGGCTTTACACTGACTCACGATCGTATCACGCGACCCTTGGGCGAACTCGCGGACTTTTTCTAAAAATTTTTCTCGCCCCAACTCCCGACGCGGATCCTTCATCCCCTGTTCAATCAATAATTGTTCAACTTTAACTTGCGTGGAGATAGCGGCATGATCGGTTCCCGGCACCCAATATGCCTTTCTCCCTGTCATCCTATAAAAACGAATTAATAAATCCTCAATAGCCAACATGGAAGCATGCCCTAAATGCAAAGTTCCAGTTCGATTCGGCGGCGGCAGGACAATGCAATAAGGTTCGCCATTTTGATTTCGTCCCGGTAACCCTTCCGGATCAAAAACACCTGAGGCTTCCCAATCTTGAAAGATTTTCGACTCAATTGTCGCCGCTTCGTATGCTTTTGGAAAATCGTCTATTTTCGCCATATTGATGGGAATTATCGTACGTTCTGATTAAAATTTAGGCAATACTGCAAAATTACAAAAAATGCGTGCTATGGAGCTAAGACCCATACTTTATGTTAAGAGACGAGTTAACAAAATTACCGTAATTTTGGCCAAAAACCCTTGACCATCGGTTATAAGACGGATAAGCTTACTCATCCGTTTTATCCATTAAAAGACGACGACGGATTGTAAATCATAAGCATCATGCCGCTTCCAAATGAACAACAAGCTTTGGAATTAATAACTAACGCCAAGCGAATACTAGCCGTTACCAGGCAATCCGCTAGTTTCGACGCGTTCGCATCACTTTCAGCGTTAATATCTTTCTTTAGCAAACAAGGTAAAACCATAGAAGCCGTTGCGCCGGGTATGGACACTATAAACACACCTTCTTTTTTGCCGCACATAAACGAAATTAAATCTGACATGGGCGCGGTGCGCGCTTTTAAAATGAAACTGGATGTTTCCCAAGTTCCCCTGTCCGAACTCATGTATGACGTCAAAGATAACAAGCTGGAAATCACGATCGTCCCGAAAACCGGCGAATGGTCTCCCAAAGATGTAACCTTTCGCCACGGTGAAGACCGCTACGATTTGATTATCGCCGTGGATTGTCCGGACATGAATTCACTCGGCCGTTTATTCCAAAATCGTGCCGATTTTTTTTATCGCACACCGATTATCGCCATTGACTGCGATCCGGCCCATGAACACTGGGGACAGATAAACATTGTGGATCTGACCGCCGTCTCAACAACCGAAATCCTTTTCGATTTATTCGAGCGATGGAAGGCTGATAAAATTGATGAAGAAGTGGCTACGGCGCTCTTAGCCGGAATGATCATCAAAACACAATCATTTAAGACGTCGAACATCACTCCCAAGACTTTGCAAACGGCATCTAAACTGATAGCCGCCGGGGCTAAGCGCGAAAAAATCGTCCACAGCCTATGGCGCACACGCACAATCCCGATCCTGAAACTTTGGGGCAAGGCCCTTTCCAGATTGGAACAGGATGTGTCTTTAAATTTAGTTTGGACCTCTCTTTGTCAGCAGGATTTTATGGAAGCTGGCGTGGACGAAAAAGCCCTACAAGGCATCGTTGATGAACTCGTGGCTTATGCGCCTGAAGCAAAAGTAATTGTCCTGGCTCATGAAAAATTAATCGGTGGAAGCGGACAGGTATTCATCACTATCCACGCGACTCCGCCGCTTTCTGCTTTGGACCTGGGTCGTCAATTTAATGCTACCGGCTCAAGAGTTCGAGTCGATTTTAGTTTGTCTCAAGATATAAATTTGGTTTCCGGGATGAAAAACGTAATCGAGGGAATAAAAAATTCCCTCAAAGCGCGACAAACAAACGCCTGGTAAAATAAAAAACCCGGGTTTCAAAAGGTGAGGTCTGGAACGAGCCTCCTCGCCGAAACGCGTTCCATGAACCCACCCTCTAAAACCCGGGAGCCAACTTCTTTTTGTTAATACATCGTGGGTTATCCACGAAAATGTGCTAAAATTAGTGTGTAGATCAAGCAATTGCTTGGCACTAATTTTCGCACATTTCTATGGACAAACAAAGGTACCATCGTCGAGTAAAGAAACTTCCGGTTCAAGTTGGT
>JBDRFZ010000034.1:0-9537 GCA_043818395.1 Patescibacteria group bacterium | reverse complement strand
ACTTTACGAGTAAAACGTTTGATTTTACTATTTCGTTTTATCTCATCTTTTTTATAGTCAAATAATTTTCTAAGGATAAGTCGCTTATACTCATCTTGATCTGCATGAACAGTACGTAGATTCGCGCCAGCCTGAATAGACCATCCCTGCGCCTCCACACTGGTAACGATTTCATTGAAAATAGGCTTATTGAAACTCAAAGTTTCATCAGCCAAATAAGCCTTTAACCTTTTTCTTGAATCATCATGTCCTGTGATCAACGCTTCCCCGTTGCATTGCAATAAATATTCCAACACCAACAAAGTATGGAATATCAAGTAATATGATTTGACCGGAATCCATGCACAACAAACCTCAGAATATTCCGGCTCTTCAACCACACTTTTATATTCGCTTTTAATGTTCGCGACTGTGACGTTAATAATCTTTACCTTTTTTCTTAAACGCGCATCTTCAGAACAGATTTGCTTCGCCAATTTATTGCCACAAGTCAGCGAAAGCCCTGATGATTCTTTTTCTAAAAACTGAACGTAATTTAGATGCGTTTGGAATTCTGGATGAACAATCTCGCCTCCTCCGATTTTATTCACAGATGAAAAAATATCTGACCACGTCATATCGTTCGAATTTTACCGCTCATCAGACGTGGCAATAACGCGTCGCGAAGTTGGGAAAGCGTGCGAGTCTCAAATAGATTATTTTTTATACTACCTAGTGTCGATGAGACCTTTTCCTCAAAGGCAGTTATGATATCGACCTTTGGCATAACCAGATCTACCGACATAAACGTCTCACGAGTAATAGTATCAAAAACAGAACCATGTGCGCTATTTTGTAGTGAGGTGATGAGTGCCTTGGTATAAAAATATGTATAAAATCCACGTCTATCGAATTTACCTCGTAAACCATAACAAGATTGGTTCATCGCCATAGGAACGCCAACCAACGCAATCTTTCCTACAGTTCCGCGAGCAGTAATAATGGTCGTTCCTTCTTCCATGATTCGTGCTGCAGAATTTTCAATACCGGCATCCGTAATCTTATTTTCGGTATCAACTACAAAAACATCAAGCTCATTCGGTGCATCCACGACGGAAAACCAAGGAATATTACCTTCCCAATAATCCGATTTAGTGGTTTTTGGAGTTCCACCACCGATAATTTCTACAGCATCATAAAACGGTGCAACCCTCCACCCCTCCGGTATCTCTCCCATCTCCGACTCCGCCATCTTTCCACCGCTGGATCTATAAGGTCGTCCATTCTCATCCGGAAATTCAAAATCCACAAACCATCTCTTAAACAACGCGCTCGCCATCTTTTCAAGGTTGGCGTTCATTTGACGATTGAGTTCGATTTTGTAATCGAGGGAAGAGAGGATATCAGATATGACATTCTGCTCCGCCAATTCTGGAACAGCTACAGCCATGTTTTCAAATTTACTTTTCGAAATGTTGGTGTAAACTGAACCCCCGCCCCCAAGACTTGTAAGATATTCCTTGTTACCCGTAAAAAAATAGTAAAGATATCTCGGATCGATGATATCTTTATTCGGTATGACAGAATTGATTTGTTGATTGGTAAAAGAGTCGCGAGTCGTGATGCCAACATTACCCACCGTCGCGATGCAGGAAACCATAATCGAATCTTTTGGCAACTTGGTCTTGCCCAAGTAGTCAGCTCCTTCTTGGGAAAGCATGCTTTCACTATTGCGAATATACATCGAACCAGCCATATCCGGTATTTTTACGAACGGATATTCTCCTCCAAAATATTCAGCATGTTTAGTCGGGGGAGTTTTCCCGGTTATCACTCTTCCGATATCTCCGACTCTTAACACCCCCCATTCCTCCGGAATGAGTCCGATCTCGGTTTCTTTGAATTTTGTATTCGTGGCTTGCATGTGCATCATCGCGTCACTAACAGCGTCAAAACCAAACGGATCATCTTTTCCTTGTCTTTCGGGTTACTCTCGGCAACCAAGATAGTCAGTGCCGTGAGCGCCGGCGGTGTCATGCGTACCGCATCTAGAATCCCCGCCTGGCGTAAAAACCAGACAAAGGCATATGCCCCGCTTCGCTTGTTTCCATCCGTAAACGGATGATTTTTTACCATGAAATACAAAAGATGCGCGGCTTTTTCTTCGACGCTCCCATACAGCTCCTTGCCATCAAACGTCTGCATGACGTTACCGACGATACCGGCCACGTTCCCCTCAAATCGTTCAACACCAAAAAGGTCTGTCGCTTCACCCTTTTCCAGCAAGGCGGTTTTAAGCAGGGCTAATTCGTTAACAAGTTTTTCAGCCGTAAGCATCACCCGTTTTTTGGTTGCTCCTTTTGTCGCCAAGGCATCTTTGTCGTAGGCATCCAACGAAACCCAAGTATCGGCAAACATGCGAACGAGCTCAAGGACGCTTTCAGCATCAATCGGTGTGCCCGGAGGCAAAAGACGCTTGACCTCGTCCATGGCTTCCATGAACTGCACGTAATTTTTTGCAATGCGTGTACGGTTGATCGCGTACCCATCAACGACATATTTCCGAAGCGTCTTCGTAGCCCACTGACGAAAATGAGTCGCTTGTTTTGAATTCACCCGATACCCGATGGATAAAACCAAATCAAGATTATAATACTCGATATTACGTTTTATGCTTCTTCCTCCCTCAATTTGAACTGTTTCCATTTTGGAAACAGTTGCCTTTTGAACAAGTTCTCCTGAATCAAAAATATTCTTAACATGCTTAGAAATAGCCGCCTTTTGTACATTGAACACCTCTGCCACCTGCTCTTGCGTAAGCCAAAACGTATCTCTGCTCGCATCAGCCCGCAACTCAAGAGCTCCGGATTTCGCCTGGTAGATAACAACTCGCTTGTTCGAAGAATTCTTTTTCATATTCAAATTTCAAAACCAATGCTTTTGAGATTCGTCTTTATCCGTTCCTCCAGCTCTTTCGACCTCTCAAATTGCTCCGCCAACTCCTTCGTCAATTTTCCCATCTTTTCCTCAAACACTTCATCGTCTTCTTCAATCACATCCGTTCCAACATATCGTCCTGGCGTAAGAACGTATCCGCTTTTTTCAACCTCAACAATTTTCGCCGCTTTGCAAAAACCTTTTACATCCGAATACTTGCAATCCTTTGTTCGCCAACAATGATAAACGTCTGCGATCTTGGCGATATCTTCAGCTGTCAGCTCCTTATTTTTTCGAGATATCATTGAACCCATCTTGCGAGCATCAATGAAAAGAATCTCATCATGTCGATCACGGAATTTGTGATCATGACGATCTCTCGAAACAAACCAGAGACAGACGGGAATTTGTGTCGTATAAAAAAGCTGAGTCGGCATGGCAACAATACAATCCACCAGCCCGTTCGTGATGAGATTTTTACGAATATCGCCTTCGCCGGAAGTATTTGAGGATAACGAGCCATTCGCCAACACGAATCCAGCAATTCCCGTTGGGGAAAGGTGATGAATCATGTGCTGAATCCAACCATAGTTGGCATTGCCAGCCGGTGGCACTCCATATTTCCATCGTACATCGTCCTTCAAACGCTCACCGCCCCAATCACTAATATTGAATGGAGGATTTGCGAGAATATAATCAGCTTTCAAGTCCTTATGCAGGTCGTTATGAAATGTATCTGCGTTATGTAATCCGAGATTTCCCTCAATGCCTCGAATAGCAAGATTCATCTTGCAGAGACGCCATGTCGTGGGATTGGATTCCTGACCATACACGGAAATATCATGTTTGCTACCGCCATGCGCTTCGGCGAAGCGTTCGCTCTGCACGAACATGCCACCACTCCCACAACAAGGGTCGTACACGCGACCCTTGAACGGTTCGAGCATTTCGACAAGCAACTTCACTACGCATTGCGGTGTAAAAAATTCACCGCCACCCTTACCTTCCGCAGACGCGAAACGTCCAAGGAAGTATTCATACACGCGGCCGAGCACATCCTTGCTTCGACTCTCTTTGTCACCAAGTCCAATCGTTCCAACGAGATCGATCAATTCCCCGAGTCGTACTTTGTCGAGATCGGGACGCACATAATTCTTTGAGAGTACGCCCTTCAATGTCGCATTGTCCTTTTCAATCGCCACCATCGCATCATCAATCATTTTACCGATCTCCGGTTTCTTGGCGTTTGATTTCAAATATTCCCAGCGCGCTTCTTTCGGCACCCAAAATACGCTCTCGCCAACGTAGGCGTCTCTATCTTCTTCTTGGCCTTCATAATGATCCGGGTCAGCTTTGATTTGCGTATATACCTCCTCGAATGAATCGGAAATGTATTTAAGGAAAATCAATCCGAGCACAACATGCTTGTACTCGGCCGGATCCATGTTATTCCGCATTTTGTCTGCGGTGGCCCAAAGGGTTTCTTCGAAGCCGATATTGGAAGTCGGGGTTTGTTTACGAGTTTTTGCCATATTGCGTATTGATAAGTTTCAAAACATCTTCCTTTCGAAATCGGCGATCCCGTCGACCGCCAATCCGTACCGCCTTCAATGTCCCGTTCCTGTCCCAATTCCGGAGTGTGTTTGGATGGCATTTCAAAATCTCGCACGCTGCACGGAGGGTCAAAAGCTCTGGGATTTCTGTTTGCTTCGATGATTTTTCAATCATGCCAGCATCTTACCAGAACATAACAAGAATATACAGGGTGAAAAGATAGTTAACATCGTCCTAACGAATAGATACTAACTCCCGATTCAGTTGGCATTTCGGGTAACCGCCAAATTCCATATTCAAACTTCTTGCAATAACTTTGAATAAAAAAAAATCATATTCAGAGTTACTCATTGCTCGCCAAACCACCTTGGGGATAACTCCCGCTTCTCTGGGATGGCTTTCGTAATCGTCTGTAGTATGGCGAATGAAACGCACGCGTATACCAATCTTCAAACCATGTTCGGTGCAGAAAATATCGGATCCTTTGTGATCCATCATCCACGTCTTGGAGGATTCCTTGTAATAATTCGCCATACAAAAAACCGTCGTTGTGCGACGGTTTTTACGTGGCGGAGAGGGAGGGATTCGAACCCTCGCGCGAGTTTTAATGCCCGCCTAGGAGATTAGCAATCTCCCCCCTTCAACCTCTTGGGTACCTCTCCATGATCGTATTTTCTTTCATTAAAGCCACAAGAATTTAGCAATCTTGGCCGGAAAAATCAAGCCTCTGTTTATAAAATAACTCCTGATTCAACTAAGGCGCGATAATGTTCCGGTCGGTCACGACGCAAGTATTCAATGACTTTGCCCGGCGCAGTACCGGATTTTAAACCATGCTCTGCTGCAAATTCCACGATTTTTTCCTCGGCTTGCGATATTTCCTCGGCTGTAGAGACCAAGAGCTCGATTTCGCTCGTATCATAAGACCAGTCCGATCCTTCATATGTCACATGATCTATAACGATATTGAAACCTCGTTTGACGTAACTCGCGCGAGTTGTGATGCAGATACAAAAAGGAGAATAGCCGGCGAGCTCTATAGCCTTCTCCATAGTTCCTTCGAGAGGCAGTAGCAACTCACGACGGATTTCATCATCTGTTTCGATCTCCAAATAGTGTTTTGTTTTACGCGAACAGCCTTTTTCCGCCGACTCGACCGGGAGTTTGAGTTCAAACCTCTCTCCCCTTTTGCGCAGCCAGATGTCACGCTTGGTCAGATCATTGGTTAGCGCGTCAAGATATACATCCGTGAAAGTTTTCTCTCCCACGAATTCCGCGCCCTCGAGAAGACACCTCTTTTCCTCTGGCGTTAGGTTGAAATTCTTCTCGACTTCAAACATATCGACTAATTCTGCACTTTTGAAAAACGGCCTTTGCTCTTTAGATACCAACCAACCGCAACAGGCAACGCAAAAGTCAAAACATAATAAAGATCCACATCAAGCTTGTAGTAGTTAGTTGATTTGAATAGTAAAACAATAAACAAATAATCTAAAACAACGGCTATTAACGTCCAAATAACGCCAAGCGCAACGTAGCAGCCGAATGACTGTCTTTGAATTTTTTTGAACAAAACCCAGAGCGTAAAAATTATGCCGAACGGCATAATGAACCAGCCAAGCATGTCTTGAGGCATAAAAGCAAAAAAGACGATGCCTAAAATATATCCAAAGAGCCATAAGATAAACCCCCAGAATACGGTGTTCAAAAAAATCTTTCCTTTATTTTTTTCCATAAAATAATAGTAAATTTAAATTAAGAATAGTTTGTATAGTTGATATTTTAGTAAACTCATGATTTCTTTTATCAATCAAATCATACCCCGTTTGTCACAAATAAAAAACGAACGGGTTTCCATTCGTTTTTCGATGGCGGAGAGGGCGAGATTCGAACTCGCGGTACCTTTCGGTACGCCGGATTTCAAGTCCGGTGCACTAGACCGCTATGCGACCTCTCCATAATAACGCTTACTTTTTGGACGCGCGTACTTTAACAACTTTATGGGCGTTTTTCAAGCGCCGATAGCCAAAGCCAAACCGTATACATTTTTTGCTCCGGCTTGCCGTAAAATACGCGCCGCTTCGTCCATAGTTGAACCGGTAGTTATCACATCATCCACCAAAATCACAATCTCTGGAATACTCACTCCGATCTTAGCGGAAAAGCATCCGGTAACGTTGGCTTTTCTTAATTCACCCGGATCGAGAGCGGCTTGCGACAAAAGGCCGTCTCGCCTATCCAAAATATCAACTTCATTTGCCCATGGCACGACGGTCTGCCGGAAAATTTTGGATAAAACCAAGGCCTGGTCAAAACCGCGTTCGCGTATCCGCCGCGGCGAACCGGAAAGATGCTGGATCGCTATTTCGCCTGCTCCGGCCCAGGGCCACGGCTCGAGTCTTCTCTGTTTCCATCTGGAACAAAAATTTCCGATATCATCTTCCAAACATGTCGCACCTTTGTATTTCAAAGCGTGAATCACAGCCCTCAATTTAGGATCATGATAATAACCGACGACCGTGACCGAATCTAAATTTTTTAGTGTTTTCGGACAGGCATGATCCGCCGTCTTAGAGCAACAACCCGGGCATAAGTCTCGTTTTACTGTTTCCGCGCTTTCCATGCATGATTCGCACCACCATCTTCCAAAAGCGCCGCAGTTGACGCATCTGGCCGGAAAAAGCAAATCCAAAGCCAGCTCTTTGGCGCGACTTAAATGTTTTTTGATTTCCACAACCTAAACCCCAAAAATCAAAGATCTATATCCGACCAAACCAGCGAATCGACTAAATAAGTATCGTCGGCTTGCTTTAAAAACGTAACTTCGATGCTTTTCGCTTTGCTCGGAGCTCCGGCCACGCTCCCCATATCCACGCGCTGGATCGCATCCACGGTATAGGTAACCTTCTGATCGCCAAAAATTCCTTCCGTGAGCCTGGCCGAAGCCGCTCTGGTGGAAATTCCGTAAAATGCGCCGGTAGCGGGATGTTCGGTTTTCATGGCTTCCTGTTCGGAGAGAAGCCTGGATCTGCCGTTTGCCGTAACATCGCCTAAAACATCAGTGTAGCCTAAAAATCCATCGGTGCTTACGCCGGAACCGATACGCTCTACGATATTACGCGCCTTGTTTTCTAGTGTATTCTCACCTTTGATTTTTACACCTTCAGTCGATGTTGGCGAGATATAAACCGGCGGTTCAGTTCCCGGAGTTCCGGCTGTCCCGCCCTGACCAGTAACATAAGGCGTGGTAGCTTGCGGAGCCGCCGGCGAAGCGGCTTGTTGCCCGGCCAGAAATGGAGTGAGGAGAAAATACAAGCCGATAGCAAGCAGGATTAAAGCCGCCAGGATCAGTAATATTAATTGTGTTCGTTTTTGCATATCTTTAGTTCAAAATTAGGTTGGCTTTTCAAGCGATTCCTGGAATTCTTTTTTCGCCGCCTCAATCTTTAATAATTGGCCCGGGTCCGTAGTTACGATCTGGTCTTCGGTGTATGAAGCAACAACCTGAATGGCGGCGTGTTTTTGACCGGCAAAGAAAATACCTTCGCCGCGGCCTGATTCAAGTAGCAGGTATTTTTCGGACTGAGTCAACATAAAAACGCGTGCTATCAGGTCGATGGCGGCCGGTGATTGTTTTAACAGAAGCTGCATGGCCGAGTTGGTTACGATAGCCTGGCCGTAAGGAGAAGTTAAAAAGTCGTTGACGTCCTGGGTAATGGTGGTGATACCTAGATAGTATTTGCGGCAGCGCTTGACCAGGGCAAAGATGAATTTTGCCGAATCCTCGTGTTGCATCAGCCACCAGGCTTCGTCGATAGCCAGCACTCTTTTTTTACGCTCCGAACGCACTACGTTCCAGATGTAATTAATGATGGTGTAAATAGCCATGGGCCGGAGTTCGTCTTCCAGGTCGCGTACTGAAAATACGACCAGCTGATTGTTCATTTTGACCGTAGTCGGCGAATTGAGCAGTCCGGAAAAAGTGCCTTCCGTGAATTTTTTGAGTCGCAGGATAAGGTCACCCGTGCCCTCCATGCCTTCCAGAATATCTTGAAAGTCCTGCATGATTGGCGCTTCCACGGTAGTTAAATCCGCGCCCGGAACAATATCTTTTTTCGCGTACGTCTCAAGCAATGCACGATCCAGAATCGAGTCTTCGGCCACAGTCAGCTTGCCAAGCATGAGCCGCAAGAGTCCTTTCATGGTAATAACCGCGCTTCTTATTATATCCTCAGCCGTGACTGATCCTCCGGTTGGCCGCGGCAGATCAAAAGGATTGATTTTGGCCTGCGATGAAAGAGAAATATTAACGTATGTTCCGCCTACCGCATCGGACAGATGTTTGTATTCCATTTCAGGATCAATCACGATGATATCGGTGCCAAGCATCATGGAGCGCAGGATTTCCAATTTGACGGCGTATGATTTTCCAGCGCCTGAAGTGGCAAAAATTACAGCGTTGGCGTTAGGCAGTGAAAAACGATCGAATAAAATAAGCGAATTATTGTGGCGGTTGATGCCGTAAAGTATGCCGTTGTCAGAGGTAAGTTCCGCCGAGGTAAAAGGGAAAGACGAGGCCAGAGGCGACGTACTCATGTTAAAAGTAATGGCCAGTTCGTCGTTGGCGAGCGGAAGCGTTGAATTAAAACCCTGTTCAGCCTGGAAATACGCACGCTTGGTGTAGATCAGCATGGAGCCGAAAGTTGATTCCACAGTCGTGGAAAGCCTTTCCAGCTGATCCGGAGAAGTGGAATAAAACGTGCAGTAAAAAGCAAACTGGAAGAAGTGCTCGATGCCTTGCGTCAGGTCATCGCGCAACTGTTCGATGTCGCGAAGCGCTGTTTCGGAAATCGGATCGCGCGGTTTACCGGCCTCGGCATCAGTAGTTATCTGTGACTCTAAAATACCTACTTTCTTTTTCAGCTGTTTCAAAATAACGTCAGCCTTGATGGGATAAAAAAACATGGCGATATCCATCTGGGCGTTTAAGTTGATGATCGGAGACGCCCAACCCACGGTAACGTATCTGGGATAAGTGATGATGAATAAAGTCCTGACCCAGATATC
>JBDRFZ010000033.1:0-3203 GCA_043818395.1 Patescibacteria group bacterium | reverse complement strand
CCTAGACGGTTGTAGCTCAAATCCAAGCTTGTGAGTTGTCGTAGATTAGGAGAGTCGGCTAAAGCACGAACACCTTCGGAGCCTAGATTATTACCACTCAAATCCAAGCTAGTGAGTTGTCGCAAAATTAGAGAGTCGACGAGAGCCTTAGTATCTTTGTAATGTAGATTATCAATAACCAAATTCAAGTTAGTATTGAGCAATAAAAATGGTGCTATTTGTTGAAGGGTATTTTGTAACTTTGCTTTATTTTTTATATCTAGCTCTATTCCCTCGATAAACCCGCTGTCGCATTTTTGGATTGACGCTTCATTTGCTTTATCTAGTTTTAACTTTTCTACTCCCTCCTTTAATTCTTTTTTTGTCTTAGCGACATATTCATCCAATTCTTGTTTCTTATCCTCTTTTGCGGTTTTTGAAGCTTCAATAGCACTGAAAAGCTTGGCCTGCATACCTAATAATGAATCCGGTTCATGTTCAAGGATGGTATCCGCTAAAACATGCAACGCTTCGGTTGTCTGGTTATTTAAATCCACGGTTACTTCGCCGTGTTTTCCTTTTCGATAAGTAACCAGGTTCTTTAGTTTTTCTAATTCAGCTTCCTTGCTTTCCGCGGGAGGTTGGAATGATTCGAAAGGATTTTTGGACATATGATGATAAAATTAAATTCCTTGCGCTTCTTCTGCTCCTTCTACCGGACCAGCATTCTTAAAAATCTTCTTATTTATTGCGGCGATAAATTCATGAAGCTCCGGGGTTTTTAAAATCCAGGCGATGACAAAAAATGCGACTAACCCGAAAGTCGAAGCCAGGCCGGCTTGAAGCGCTACTTGCCAAAAAGTCTCAAGCGGAAACATGGTACCGATTAACTGCCTGACCGGATAACCGGCGCCGATAAGCGCGACCGAAGCGGTCAGTATTTTAATAAAGGAAACAATAATTCCTTTAAACCCGAGCGGACCGCGCATGCGTCGGAGCATAAACCAGAGGAAGAATAAGTTAATATAAGTCGCGATGGAAAATGCTAAAGCCAATCCCATGATACCCATAATATCTTTTAATAAATAGGCCAGCACGATATTCGCTATTTCAGATATGAGGCCAGCCCAAAAAGGAATCCAAGTATTTTGCAAAGAATAAAAAGCACGCGCCAGTAACGGCACAATCGACTGGCCGTAAAGCGAGATCAAAAATACGCTTAAAACTTCAGCGGTTCTAATTGTGTCATTCCAGTCGAACACGCCAGCGCCCAGAGTCAAACGCACGATCTGCGCTCGAGATAAATAAAACAAAGCCATGGCCGGGAGAATAAAAAAAGTCGTCTTCCTGGCCGCTGAAGCAAGCGCTTCGTTAAACTCGCGCTTGTCTTTATGACTGGCCGCCCTGGATAAAAGCGGAAAAGCCGCCACGGCAAATGAGATGCCAATAATGCCTACCGGAAAAGATTGCAGATTGTTTGCCAAATTAAAAACCGCCACCGAACCCAAGGGCAAGGTAGATGCGAATATTAAAAGCACGACCAGATTAACCTGTGAAACAGCAAGCCCGGCCATGCGCGGCGCCATGAGATACAAAATGCGCCTTACGCCTTCAGGCATAAAAGAAGGCCGCGGAATTCGGTGCAAGCCCATCTTTAAAACGACCGAGGACTGCACGACAAGATGCAAAAAAGCTCCGATTACAACGCCCCACGACAACCCCTCGATGCCAAAATGCGGAACTAAAAAATAAATGCCGAAAATAATACTCAAATTATAAACAACTGGCGCGATAGCAAACGCTAAAAAACGACGCGTAGTCTGCAAGATACCCCCCATGACTGCCGACAATCCCAAAAAGAAAGGCGACAAAAACATAACCCGCGAAAGCTGTACGGTCGTTGCAGTTTTATCGGCGTCGAAACCAGGAATCGTGAGTGGCACGATTATCGGCGCCACAAATGCGAGAAGAGCGCAGGCCAAGGCCATAGTAGCCCCGACAACCGAAAGGACTTGTTCAGCCAGACGCCAGGCTTCTTTTTTATCCCGGGTTTCCAAATATTCGGCAAAGACCGGAATGAATCCCGCGGATAATGCGCCAAGAATTATCAAATTGTATAAAAAATCCGGCACGCGGAAAGCCGCATAATACGCATCCAGCGTATTGCCGGCACCAAAAACCGAGGCCAAAGAACGATCTCGAAGCACGCCTACCAGTCGCGAGGCAATCGAGGCCAGGCCGATGATTAAAGCCGCGGCAGTCAGGCCGTTTGTTTCAGTGCTCCAAAGTTTTTTAATATACCGAATCATGGCTTACTATCTTCTCCACCCATCAAATATTCGAATAAAGGATCTTTAATCGAACCCTTAGCCAGCATATACATCTCCGCATAAACATATTTTAAAGCCAGTGCCAGACGCCCGTCCTTTTCCAACCGTCTAACGGAAACCGCGATCGGATACGAGCGCAACAATCCGAACTTAAAACCCATTTTACTAGCCCGTTGAACATAATCGTGATCTTCACCCAAAACCACTTCTTCATCAAAACCGTTTATTCCGCGATGAGCTTCGCGTCTCACTAGGATGCAAAATCCCGGCGCATGCGGACGTATTTTTTCGGTTGTCACGGCAAAAGCGTTATACGCTTCGTGAAGAGCGCGGTCTATTGGTTTTCGACTCAAGGGTTTAACTTTGCATGTCGCCACGTCAAATTTTTTTCGTTGCATTTCGCCGAGACATACATCTAAAAATCTAATTGATGGAAGTTGTACATCAGCATCGAAAAAAAATACAAGTTCGCCACTGGCCGCTTCCGCTCCTCTATTCCTACCAGGTCCCGGCATTCCGCCTTGTATCACACGAGCGCCAAAAGACTCTGCGATATCGGTAGTTTTGTCGGTTGAAAATGCGTCAGCGACTATAATTTCATAATCGCTAAATGTCTGCCCTTTTATCGAGTCTAGCAGTTTAGGCAGGACTTTTTCTTCATTTTTTGTAGGTATTACGATAGATAATCGAGGCATAAACCAAGTGCACCCAGCATAGAACAAAAAAGACTGGATGTCATTAGGATGGAATACGTATGTCAAACGGAAGTTAGAATGTCCTCTTTCTAGGGAAGTTAGAATGTCCCTTTTTAAGAGGCGGCTTTTTGGGCATCGGCATGGAACCTCTGCCGCCAGGGATGGTCGGCTCGAGGCTTAGTCGATTGCGGTGCTGACC
>JBDRFZ010000032.1:0-15238 GCA_043818395.1 Patescibacteria group bacterium | reverse complement strand
CGGAAGAATTTACAATTAAAAATTTGTTAATTTCTATGAACTGTTTTTCATTAAATGAAATATATTAACACGCGTACTAAAAAATATGTAAATTTTGGCTAAAAAAGCACTTAATCTTGACTTTTTGCTGTTTTCATGTTCTATTATATGTGTCAAGTCCTATGGTGGGACTGAACCGCGGACGAACAAACCAAAAACGTACGCGGGCACATTGGACAATTGAATTGTCTATAAAACTGCGCTCACACGGTGAGCGTCGGAGGAGGAGTCATCATGAAGACGACTCGACGGCTCGAGGGACAGAGCAAGACCGTCATGGGTCTGCTCTACGTGACAATGACCCTTACCGCGCTCGCGATTGTGGGATGCGGTAACACTGACAAGCCTGAAGGCTTGGGAAACACGAACGACTGTCTGGGCTGCGGCGGAGTCTCGCCGACCGGCGGTTCCGGTGGTGTAGGTAACATGACCACGCACGTCGGATCGGCCGGCGGAATCGGCGGAGCTGGAGGATACGTCGGCGGCATTGGCGGCGAAGGTAACATCGGCAACACCGGTGGAACCGGAGGCGCAGGAGCAATTGGCGGCACGACCACCGCAGAAGGTGGATCCGGTGGTGGCGACATTGGAGGTTATGGCGGTTCAACCACCACGACCGAAAGTGGCGGCACCGGCGGCACGACTACCACAACCACGACGCCGGAAGGCGGCGGTGGTACGGGTGGTACGACCACGACGACGACCACGACTGAGACTGGTGGCGGCGGAACCGGAGGAGACTCCGGAACCGGCGGATCAGGTTCGGGCGGCGTCGGCGGAACGGGTGGCACCGAGTTGCACTCGTTCAGCTGCTCCAGTTGGACTAGGGATGCGTCATTCGATGCGTTCAAGATTGGCGGGTATGACGTTCAGTTGGTCGGTGGAATGTGGGGCACTAGTGGCTCCAATATCTACGTGACGGCCGGAACGTACACTTCGTCGGTTGTGGCGCATTGGAACGGAAGTTCTTGGGTGAGTGAAGCTCTCCCCGGATCTCCATTGACCGCGTTCGGTATCTGGGGCACAAGCGACGATGATGTCTGGGCTACAGCCAAGACATCTTCTGTAGGAATGCTCTACCACAGGTCCGGAGGAATCTGGACTGATGATACGAACAAGCCGTCCTGCAAGAGCTTCAAAGACGTCTGGGGTTCCGACTCCAGCAATGTCTTTGTGCTCTGTGCCAACATCGGAAATCAGAAGGTTTACCGAAGAATTGGATCGAATTGGGTTGATCAACCTCTTCCCACGATCAATACTCCGTCAAGCTACACATTCACCAGAATCTGGGGTCTGGATTCGAATAACGTGTTCGTAACTGGATACACGGTGAACTCTGGTGGTAATTCCGTCGATGGTTTCCTCCTTCGTTTCGATGGTTCCAACTGGTCACTCGTCGGGAATCTCCCGACAGATACCAAGGAGCTGTCGGCCATCTACGGCGTGTCAGTCAACGATCTGTTCGTGACCGGCATGAACGATATTGGCCAGGGCACCGTTTACTACGTGACAGACAATCTGGCTACGTGGGATGAGTATGCGGACAATAGCGTGGATCTCTACGGTCCAGTTTGGTCCAAATCCTCGGGAACGGTTCTGACAGCCGGAACACAGCCACCAGCGCAAGCTGGAGCGCTTCGCATGACCTTGCTCGACGAGGTCGACGCACCACAAACCGATCAGGTGGACACTTTCGCCTACGGTGCGGTGCGATTCTGGCCCGAACCTGGAACCGATACAGTGCACTTTGTGCACATTTCTGCACCCGGAACAGTCGCCGGTCACTACACCGGTTCCTGTAACTAGTGCTACGTCTGGCCTTCGGCTCGCTTGCTCCAAAAGAGCAGGCTAGAGCTGAAGGCCTTTTTTAATATGCTATAATATATTCAATATGAAATGTTTTATAAAACGAACCATTATTTTAGGTTCAATAGGTATTAGTTTACCTTTTATGGTATTGGCCACGACTGCGTTTCAGGGACCTTCGGCAACCCCACCCTCGGGGAATGTTCCCGGAGTTATATGGAATATGGCTGGGACAGGACAGACACAAACGGGGGCATTGATAGATGTAGATAATATTGCAAATTTTGGTATTTCATCAGGTATAAATGATATCGATGGTGATCTAGGATTAGAATCAGGAAAAGCTTTCCGTGTTGATTACAACGGATCCGCTAACTACAATATAGGAAATTGGTACGGAGGTATTAATAAACCATTTAGCTTCAATCTTTTTGGTGATTTATACGCTTATGCTATTGATCCTTATACAGGGGCTGGTCTAGAAGGTCGCATACAAGCTGATAAGTTTTGTTTTAATCCGGGCAATCCCACGGACTGCATCACCAGTTGGTCCGGGGTTGGCGGAGATTATGTTCTTAAAACCGGTGATACGATGACAGGTGCTTTGAAAATTTATAATACTAATTACGGACTTTTGGCAAATGGCTCATCAACAGGTGTAATCGGTAATGGCGATACAAGTGCTGGCACCGGTGGAAATTTTTATGGCGGGGGATACGGCATTAAAGCGGTCGGCGGATCGCTCGTAGGCGGCGACTTTGAGGGTCCGTGGGGCGTGTATTCACGTTCTACGCTGGGTACCGGTATCGCAGTTTATGGCTGGGGCGGAGATATCGGAGGACAATTTTATTCTAAAACATCAGGCGTTTCGAGTACGGCATACGGCGCAAATTCAATCGGCGTAAGAGGGTTATCAACTGGTAACAACAGCATAGGTGTAAAAGGTACAGCGTCGCAAACGAACGGCACCGGCGGTATTTTTGATGGTTATACCGGAATATCAGCCATAGGTGTAGGATCTGGAGGATTTTTTCAAGGCACTGGCGCGGGTAGCGTGGGTGGTAATTTTTTAGGTACAAATACCGGCGTTTCTTCGACCGGTGGAATTGTCGGGGTTCTTGGCGAATCAAATCAAAATAATGGTATCGGCATATCGGGAAAAGCAACTAAAACAGGCGGCCTGGGTGGTTATTTTTATGGCGCTAAAAATGCAATCGGGGCTATTTCACCCGGCGGCACAGCCATAAGTGCAACCGGATCTTCAGTCGGAATAGAGGCGCAAATTACGGGTGGAGCGGCTTGGGATAAAGCATTTTATGGCTGGGGCGGATCATTCGGAGGATTATTTATAGGGTCTCAATCAGGAGTCAGAGGTGCTAATTCAGTGAATAACAGTGTTGGAAATTTAGGAACTGTATCAGGTTATGGTGCCGATGGAAAAGGGTCGGTCGCCGGCGTCCATGGTGAATATGCTCCAAATACAACGAACTATGGTGAACTAGGCACGGCAAGCTACGGCGTTCACGGACAGGGAAGTACGGCCGGTCTCTATGGCATTGATACCGATTCGGGCAGTAACGGATATATAGGAAACGGCTCTTACGGAGGAGCGTTTTATGGAACTTCTTATGGCGTAAATGGCGAAGGCCCGACTTTAGGAATCAGAGCAAAAGATACGGATTCCGGCGTTTATACGTACCTGGCATTTGGTGATTGGGGGTTATATACTCCGTATGATGCATACGTCGGCGGAAGTCTCGGTGTAAATACAGCTGCTCCGACTGCCGATCTTTCGGTAAACGGTACGGCAAATAAAACCGGCGGCGGATCCTGGGCCGTATTTTCTGATATAAGACTCAAGGATTTAAAAGGAGAATTTAATTACGGCCTTAATGAGATCGGAAAACTCCAGCCTGTTAAATTCAGTTACAAAAAAAATAATCCGCTGAAATATGATTCCAAGCCGGAATACATCGGATTAGTCGCACAGGAAGTTGAAAAAGTTATTCCCGAGGCAGTCACGGAAGTAAACGGTTACAAGATGCTGGATCAGGATCCGATTATCTGGGCTATGTTGAATTCAATAAAGGAGCTGAAAGCACAAAATGAAGAACTGAAAGCCAGGATCGAAGTGTTGGAAAATAAGTAGCAATTGTCGTCCCGAGCTTGTCGAGGGATCTTTTCGCGTTCACTATACTTTGCTCAGAACCAAGATTTAATGAAATCCAGAGCGATGATGACGTTTTTTGAATCATGCGGTAGTCTATACGCATGCTAAAAATTTGGAATACCGCCACCCGTAAGCTCGAGGATTTCATTCCGATCAATCAGGGTCGGGTTGGAATGTATACCTGCGGTCCGACGGTTTATTGGAATGCGCATATAGGAAATTTAAGAACTTACGTTCTCGAGGATATTCTGGAGCGTGTTTTAGAGTATAACGGACTCAAGGTAACGCGCGTCTTGAATATCACAGACGTCGGACACCTGACGAGCGATGAAGACCAGGGGGAAGATAAAGTAGAAAAAGCAGCGGCTAAATCAGGAAAAACTGCACAGGAGATAGCCAATGAATACGCGACTAGATTTATTTCTGACGCATTAAAACTAAACATAAAACTTCCTGCTCCACCATATCTCTGTAGGGCGACGGAACATATTCCGGTACAGATTGAGCTGATTAAAATTCTCGAGAAAAAAGGTTACACCTATAAAACCAGCGATGGAATTTATTTTGACACGTCAAAATTTACGACATACGGATCTTTCAGCGGACAAAGGCTCGAAGAAAAAGAAGAAGGTGCAAGAATAGAAACCAACCCAGAAAAAAAACATAAGACGGATTTTGCGCTTTGGAAATTTTCTTATCCAGGAGGAGTATCGCGACAAGAATACCTGGATTCCCGTTTTCACGGGAATGACGACCAAAAAAATACATCTGCGGATGCAGGACGGGGGACGAGGGACATCGCTCAACGGCAGATGGAATGGGAAAGTCCGTGGGGTTTGGGTTTTCCGGGCTGGCATGTTGAATGCTCGGCCATGTCTAGAAAATATTTAGGCCAACCTTTTGACATTCATTGCGGTGGAATTGACCATATTCCGGTGCATCACGAAAACGAAATCGCCCAAAGCGAAGCGGCTTACGGCACAAGACTCGCAAACTGCTGGCTGCACATGGCTTTTTTGCTGGTCGAAGATCAGAAGATGTCAAAGTCACTTGGCAATGTATTCACGCTTTCCGATGTAATTAAAAGGGGTTTTGACCCATTAGCGCTCCGTCTTTTCTTTTTGGGTGCGCATTACAGGCAGATACAAAATTTTACCTGGGAAGCTTTGCAGGCTGCGCAGAACGCTTTGCAAAAAATACGCAATGAAATCCGCTGTTGGGATGAGCCTTCCGGTGGTTGCCCCGAAGAAGAAGCCGACTTTATAGGGGCGTTTAATGACGACCTTAACGCACCAAAAGCCCTGGCCGTGCTCTGGAAACTTATTTCGTCTGACAAACCATCATCCGCCAAAGCCGCATCACTTCTGAAAATGGATCGTATTCTTGGTTTGTCTCTGGCTGACTATATAGCCAAGCCAATAGAAATTCCTGAAGAAATCAAGAGCCTGTCCGAAAAAAGAGAAATAGCCCGATCGAACAAAAACTGGAAAGAATCCGATGAATTAAGAAAAGAAATCGACAGCCGCGGCTGGCTGGTCGAAGATACATCAGAAGGACAAAAAATCACTCCAAAATAAAAAATCAAAAAGATTATTTAAATCCAACGACGTTTTTTAAAAAACGCGAACATGCCAAAGGCTACAAGCGCCAGAAAAAAAAGTACCAGGAAAAATCCATACGGTTCATTTTTAAATGGCATGCCACCGACATCCATGGCAAATAAAGTCGCTACCAAAGTCATGGGAAAGATGATGACCGAGAACATGGTTAAGGTTTTAATGATGTCGTTGGTCCGATTCTCGATCAAAGATGAATGAGTCTCATGCAGTGCGTTAATGGTATCCCGCTGAAGCTCGACTGTGTCCCAAAATTCTTTTGAGCGTTCTATAAGATCTTCAAAGCCCGCTTTTCTGATAACCGGTACTTTTTTAACGCCTTTGTTAATTAATTCCCGAATGACGCGCTTATGGCCCTGCATGGCCTTACGGATATTCACGATGTTGGTTTTAATGCGTAAAACCTCTATAATCGTACTGCTTTGATCGGATTTGAAAAGATCTTTTTCCACTTCATCTATGTCCGAAGATACGTGGACCAGCATGGGAAACAGCTCGTCGAATTGGGCGTTGATGATTTCGTGGACAAGCCCTGTTACGCCGTCTTCAAAAATCCCGGCTTTACGCTTTTTATCTTTTCTGATTTCCGCAAAAAGACTTTCAACTACGGGCAAAGATCCGTCATTTATGGTTATCAGCCTTTGGGGCAGAATGAAAAAATCCAATTCTGCAGACGTAACTATGCGGGTCTTGCGGTTAAAAATCGGAAAAAGAAGAATCATGAACAAATACTCGTCACGAATCACCAGCTTATGGCGCTGTAAGGGCGGAAGCGTGTCGCGTAAATCAGTCGGATGAAAACTAAATTTACGCTTCAAGTAATCGATATCTTGAGGCTGGTTTCTGGTCAAATGGATCCACTCGTAATTTCCGTGCTCCAGTGACTGCCTGGTATTCAGTCGTGTTGGCATCTAATGATGATTATAACATATGCTTCGGTCCCTTCCGTCATTCCCTCTACAGCCTGCTGTCTTATTCTATGATAAACTATATTAATCATGGTCGATTTATCATCTAGTACGCCGGAAAGACCGATTCCAGAAATTCTTCCAACCGAAGAGAGCGGCATTGAAGCTGATGAAAAAGCTTACGACGCCCTGCCCGAATCCAAAGACGTATTTTTAGAGGAGGAAGACAAATTCGGGCCCACGACTAAAATCCTCGAAGGTAAAAAAGTCGTCAGTGCCGCAGCACCGTCGCCTATTGTTCCAAAAGATGATGTGACGATTGAAGTGGAAAAAATTCTGGAAGAAGGCCTGGGTGACGTTTACGAAAACCTACCCGAATCGGCAAAGCCTAAATTTAAAGAAAAAGGCGAGCTGGCGGCCAGGGAAATTTCCGCCATGGTCAGATCATTAAAACTTAAACTGCGAAAAGTCTTAGAACTTATCCGCGACTGGCTTTTAACGGTTCCGGGAGTCAATAGATTTTTTCTGGAGCAGGAAGCAAAAATCAAGGTCGATAAACTAAGGGAGCTGGTCGAAGATAAAAAAGAAGAACGATTGAAACAGCCATGATTTCTATTTTTCTGCCCCAATTCGGCGTAATCAGCGAGGATTCTGTCCAGATGTCGTCATTTGAATTAGGTGATTTTCTTTTTAACCCTATCACCCTCGCGGTTTTATCGTTCATGGGGACCATAGCGCTTTTTATCGCCGTACTTTTTATAATTAGAACAATTTACAATCGCCGCGGCAGATCAAAAGTCGCTTTCGGCATGAAAGTTCTTTTGGTCAGAGTCCCGAAAGAAACTAAAAAAGAAGACACAGAGCAGACTAAATCAACACAACAAGTCCAGGAAATGATTTCGGTCATGGAAACCATTTTCTCAACCCTTGGTTCGCTTACGGCCGAACGCGGTCTGATGGCTTGGCTCATGGGGCGTGAAGATAATTTTTCTTTTGAAATAGTGGCACATCGCTCGAAAATTTCTTTTTATATAGCCATGCCCGCCAAATACCAGCAGTTTATCGAAGAACAGGTTCATGCCCAATATTCAAATGCTCAAATAGACGAAGTGCCGGATTATAATGTTTTTTCGTCGACTGGCGTGGTTTTAGGAAGTTACCTGCGTTTTAGACGAAGCTCATCGTTTCCCATCAAAACCTACCGCAAACTTGAATCTGATCCTTTGAATTCGTTGACTAACGCGCTTTCTAAAATAGATGATTCAGATGGCGCGGCGGTTCAATTCGTAGCCCGTAGCGCGCATAAAAAATGGAGGCGCGAAGGGATCCGTCTGGCCAGCGCCATGCAGCAGGGTAAAAAACTTTCAGAAGCCCAATCCGGTGGAAAATTACTTGGAAGCGTTGGCAAGGAATTCATGAATATTGCTTCTGCGGCAAAAACCACAGAAAAAAAACCGGAAGAACTTTACCGCCTTTCTCCACTCGAAGAGGAAATGGTCAAGGGCCTGGAAGAAAAAGCGTCCAAAGCCGGAATGGACGTGAATATACGCATTGTAGTTTCGGCTACAACCGCCGAAAAAGGCAAAAGGTATCTTAATGATATTCTGGGTTCTTTTGGACAATACAATATTTACCAATATGGCAATTCATTCGCCAAAGCAGAACCCTTGCTTCGTACGGCTTTAATAAGGCATTTCATTTATCGTCATTTTGATACGCGTTATTCCATAACTTTGAATGCAGAAGAGCTGGCTTCGCTATATCACATGCCTCTGCCCATTACGGAAACTCCAAAGATAAACTGGCTTTTATCACGAACCTCTCTTCCGCCATCGAATCTTCCAACTGAAGGAATCATCTTAGGCACATCAGAATACCGTGGGCATCATTACGAAATCAGGATGAAATCCGAAGATCGCCGTCGCCACATGTACATTATTGGGGGATCGGGTACGGGAAAATCCGCTTACCAGGCCTCGCTTATCAGGCAGGATATTTTGGATGGTAAAGGAGTATGTGTTATTGATCCGCACGGCGACTTGGCCGACGAATGCCTGACATTCGTACCAAAATCACGCGCCGACGATGTAATATACTTTAATCCATCAGACGTAGACCGACCTATGGGTTTAAATATGATGGAATTTGATCCGAAATATCCCGAACAAAAAACTTTCGTGATCAACGAAATGTTGAAAATATTCGATAAGTTATACGATCTGAAGTCAACCGGCGGACCCATGTTCGAACAGTACATGCGAAATGCCATGCAGCTAATTATGGACGATCCTGAATCCGGCAGTACTCTTATGGAAATTCCGAAGGTCTTGTCGGACGAAGATTTTCGAGCTTTTAAATTAACTAAATGTAAAACCCAAGTTGTCAGAGATTTTTGGATTAAAGAAGCACAAAAAGCTGGCGGTGAAGCTTCGCTCGCCAATATGGTGCCATATATCACTTCCAAGCTCACACCTTTCATTGCGAACGACATCATGCGTCCCATCATTGGACAACAGAAAAGCGCCTTTAACGTCAGGCAGGTGATGGACGAAGGTAAAATCCTGCTTTTAAACTTATCAAAAGGTAAACTAGGAGATTTGAATGCGTATCTGATCGGTATGGTTTTGGTGGGCAAGATATTAATGGCCGCGCTTTCCAGAACCGATATGAATCCAAATGAACGCAAGGATTTTTACCTGTATATCGACGAATTCCAAAATTTCTTGACGGACTCGATCTCTGCAATTCTGTCCGAAGCGCGAAAATATGGGCTGGATCTAATTGTCGCCCACCAATACATCGGGCAGCTCGTAAAAAACAATGATACGCAAATTCGAGACGCTATTTTTGGCAACGTTGGAACAAAAGTAGCTTTTCGTGTTGGTACAGACGATGCAGAGTTCTTGGCTAAAGAATACGCGCCGGTCTATAGCCAATTTGACTTAGTAAACGTCGAAGGTCTCACGGCTTTGGTTAGGCTACTTATAGACAATACAGCTTCACGTCCATTTAATATGAAGGTTGTCTTTGCGCCGCGTCCCGGACCAAAAGAGAAGGAACTTGCGGCCATGATAAAGGAGCTATCCAGATACAAATACGGTCGAAAAAGAGAGCTGGTAGAAGCAGAAATTCAAGAAAGACAGCGCTCGCAAGAAGAAATGGCCGAAGAATCAGATTCGGAGTTATAAACACCTTGATTTTCCAAAATACGAGGCTAGTGCTAGAATTTTAGATGTCCGTTTAAAGGAGGTGGGTAAAAACAAAAAAATATGAAAAAAACAGATATCGACGAATCGGCGATTTTAAGCGCTGAAAATGGCGAATCTGAAGAAAAAAAAGCCAGAGTAAACAGCTTTGATTCAAAATTAGCCCTGGCTCAAAAAATTATCAACCGACTAAAAGATGAATTGGTTGTTTTGGAGCACTTACTCACTAATAATGCGGACATAGATGAAGCGCAGGATTTAATTAACAAAAGAAACATTAGCGAAAGTGACGTTTTAAGCTCAACGAGCGATGATAAAATACTGGAAGGTGTTTTTGACGGTCAGGGAATGGTTGGCTCAGATGGAAGGGAATATTCAGTACCACCGAATTACGCTTCAAAATCAAAACTCGTAGAAGGAGATATTTTAAAACTTACGATTAAACCAAACGGAACTTTTGTCTTTAAACAGATTGGACCCATAGAAAGACAGCGCGTAGTTGGTACGCTGGTCAAAGACGAAATAACAGGGGACTGGAAGGTTACGGCCTTAGGTAAAAAATTTAACGTTTTAACAGCAGCTGTTTCATATCATAAAGGAGATGCAGGAGACGATGCCGTAATCCTTGTTCCAAAAGCTGCACCTAGCAAATGGGCGGCTGTGGAAAACGTTATCAATAGAACATAAGGGCTTTAAAAATAAAGTTTTGCGTTTTGTTTTTTTCCTGTATAGTCAGTCAACTATGCCGTCTTTAAGCAGGACCTACAGACCCAAGAATTTTGCTGATATTACGGGCCAAGATAGAATCAAGGAAACTCTTCGCAAAGAAGTGGAAACGGGAATTTTAGGTCATGCGTATCTTTTTTCCGGACCTCGCGGCATTGGTAAAACGACCATGGCACGAGTATTTGCGAAAGCTTTAAACTGCCTGGAATCCAAAAACGGCGAACCGTGTAACAAATGCACCGCCTGCGTTGAACAGAATAATGGAAACGCTATGGACGTTATCGAAATGGATGCAGCCTCAAATACCGGCGTAGACAATATTCGAGAAGCAATTATAGAACATGTACGTTTCACTCCGCATTCAAGAAAATTCAAAGTTTATATTCTCGACGAAGCGCACATGCTCTCGACGAGTGCCTGGAATGCGCTCCTAAAAACATTGGAAGAGCCTCCTGCATATGCGATGTTTATTCTTGTTACCACGGAATTACATAAAGTCCCGGCAACAATCCAAAGCCGATGCCAAAGATTTGATTTCAGACGCATACCTGATCAAGCTTTAAGAGAAAGAATAGAGCAGATTGCTTTAAACGAAGGCTTAAAACTTGAACCGTCGGTTATCGCCACCATAGTCTCAAAGTCTGACGGTTGTTTGCGTGATGGTGAAAGCCTTCTCGGGCAGCTCATTGCGCTTGGAGAAAAAAATATTACCACGGAAATAGCAGGTTTAGTTTTACCGGAATCAAGATTACCCGTTGCCGCATCTCTGCTTGAAATATGGTCAAAACGACAGCTCGGCAAATCTTTGGACGCGGTCAAAGAAACTGAGGAACAGGGAATACCGCTCATGACGGTTTTTGACGATTTGATACAAGCCGCGCGTCTGCTTTTGGTAGCCGCTGATTCGGACGACTTTTTATCTAAGCTTTTAAGCGGGGATGAAGGTGAAAAGAAAATCGCGTCATTGGTTAACATCTTCAAACCGGCGGAACTTGCTGACATGGCCTTGCTTTTCATGGAACGAAGACGCGACGCTAAGCAGGGAGCTGATACCAGATTTTGTCTGGAATTGTCGGCCGCTACGGTCTGTTTGGGCATTTTACCGAATGGACCCGGGAAAGCCGCTGAAATCGCGCAAACAACTTCTCATGATGAAAATTCAAACAAAAATGTAAGTGATATAAGTTTAAACAAGATTGAATCCCAAAAAGAGTCTCAAAAAATCGAAAAAGAAAATCCGTCCGCTCAAATATCAGAATCCACTTTTTCGTTAAATGACGTTCGCAGTAAATGGCAGACGTTTTTAAAGATTTTGGATGAAAAAAGCCGATCTTTAACTTTTATCTTAAAACTTTGCCGACCCCTAGAAGTAAGGGAAAACGTGGTTGTTTTAGGCTTTAAGTATCCATATCATCGTGAAAAGATCGTGGAAGAAATCAAGTCCAAAAGATTGGTTGAAGACTGTTTGCGAGAAGCAGTTAATTCAAATAATCTGCATATAGAAGGCATTATTGACAACCAGGAAATTGCTGAAGAGAAACCGGCTGACATGGTTGGAAAAATTTTAAAGGCTTTTGAGGGGCAGGTGGTTGAAGAAAAAGGTAACATTTAAATTTATGAAAAAAATCAATTTCAAAATCGTCATTTATACGCTTTTTTGGGCAGGTGTTTTTCTTGCAGGTATGTCGACAGGTATTCTAGTGACACAAAAGAATTCAAATCAACCAATCGTTTATCTAGAATCTTCAGAGAAACCGGTTAGCATCATGGTAGACGAGGGAGACGGCGTTATAAAAGTGATCACAGACATCAACTGGGTAAAAGGCATGACCGTGTTTGACGCTCTCAAAATCGCTTCGGAAAAACAAAATTTTAATTTGGAGTATAAAGATTACGGCGATGATCTCGGTGTCTTTATAGAGTCGATCGACGACAAGAAGGGAAGTGACAACACCTGGTGGCAATATTGGATTAATAATAAATACGGGGAAATCGGTTCAAGTAGCGCCAAAATCAATGCCGGGGATGCGATCATGTGGAAACTTAGCAAAGGCCAAATGAACTGATTATGAGTCTAAGGTCAAAAATCCTCTTAGCTTGTTCTCTCATTGTATTGGGAGTCGCTGTCCGTCTTTTACCGCACGCCTGGAATGCGACGCCCTTGGTCGCTTCAACGATTCTATCTGGCTTGTATTTAGGTAAACGCTGGGCCTTAATTGTACCCATCGTAACCATGTTGATAGGCGATATTTTTATCGGATTTTACGAATGGCCTCTCATGATTTGCGTTTATTCATGCTTTGCTTTAATTGGATATTTGAGTAGTCGAAAGTTGTTTGCCAAAAAATACAATGATTTGATGTTGCTTAGCGTTTCATCTTCCGTAATCTTCTTTTTAGCCACGAACTGGGCGGTTTGGCAGTTCACCCCATGGTATACGAAAACCGCTTCAGGACTGCTATATTGCTACTTTTTAGCCCTGCCGTTCTTTAGAAACGCAATATTCGGAGATCTGTTTTATACGCTAATTTTGTTTACTATGTGCGAATTGGCGCTTAGAAATGTAATCCCTGGATTTTTAAGTAACAGACCGCAAAAACTCGTCATTTCTAAACTTAATCACCTCAAGATGCTTGACCGAGATGCGTAAATTACGCTAATATTGGCAAGCGAATTAGTTATTCCGGGGTCGTCTAATGGTAGGACAACAGACTCTGAATCTGTTTATCGAGGTTCAAATCCTTGCCCCGGAGCCATGAATCATAGACCTGGTGAAAGCCAGGTCTTTTTCATTTTTTTTATCTCATATTAGTATCAACCCAGCCAAATTATAAATTTTTTGTAATATGATTGATTGACAAAGTCGTCAAAATATGATTATCTATCTTAGTTTCGTGCTTTGACGGAAGCGCGACTCTGGCTATCCGGAATGTGTCCGGAAAGTCTGTTTGTCCGTCATGGGTTATTTGACAATGGAAAATTCAACACAAATGGTAGTGAGGCAGCGGTTCTTCGGAGCCGTGAGTGAAGTGAAAGACGGTGGAGCATACGGTTTCATCGCTGAGACCATGGATCCATATGGACAGGTCCTGAATACGAATGGGGACATCTATGTCTCCCGCACTGATTGCGACGGGACACTCGAATCCGGGCTCATGCTAGAGTTCGAGGTGGCACCTGATCCTCGACGAAGCGGCAAGTTCAAAGCAGTGCAAGCCAAGGCAACTCGTCATCTGCCAGTTCTCGCTGCAACGCAGCAGGAACTGCAGGTAATGGGTGTTCGGACCAGCTACCACGACCACGCTAAGTACGTGGATCCGATCCAGGTTCGCCGGGCGGTGGCTAACAAGCCGTTCGCTGACGCGATCAACGCGTCGCTGGAGAACACCGTCCTCCTCGAGACCGAGAGGGACGTGGAGGGATTCATCTTGGCATATTTGCGCCAGAAGTTCCCAGGGATCGAGTCCGTGGGCGTCCAGATCAACATGGAAACGGCTGGCAACGATCAAGAGCGCGCCATGATCGAGCAGCAGATCCGGGAGCTCGAAGAGATCGACATGGGAATTCAGGCCGCAAGCCTGACCAACATGTACGAACTCTACGTGGCAACCTGCGAGATGTTGCGTGAGTGCCGTTCGCGAGGCATCCCGGCTCCTGGTATGCAGATGACCATGGGCATGATGTCACTTTTGGTCGGTTGTTTCGACATCGCTGACCTGCGCGCCAAAGGCGATGCCGGAACCATGGCAGATATCAAAGCTCGCGCAGAGCTCTCCATCGCAACTATCCGGTATCTACGGGATAACGATATCCTGCGCCCAGGATGCGTGATCCCAATCGGAAATTTGCCCGACATCCTCATGGCGGCACCGGTTTGGTACGTCGCCAGCAAGGAGGAGATACCTACGCAGTACTGGAATATGGGTGATCCGTTGCCTGACAAGGCGGTCCAGTATTTCTGTCAGACCCTGGGTGCAAACCAGACCTGGGCAAATCTGTTCCAGATATGGAATCGACGGACGCGGACCCTGGCTCGCTACGAAGGTGACCAAATCCCCCCGCATATCCGACGAGCCATCAAGTTAGCTCGCGAGTGGTTCGACTTCGTGGTCATCGCAACTCCCTACCACGACGCGGCCGGTCGTGAATGGGAAGACCCGAACTGGCAGAGGCAGATAGACCCGTTCCTGTACGGCTTCAAGAAGGGCCTGCCCTTCGTTTACTTCCTAGGGCGATGGTCAGATAGCGGGATCTTCCCGCTCATGCCGGAGATGATCGCTGATACGATCGAATATCTCCGAGCGAATACCGAACGATTGTCAGGTTTTCCTGACAGACCGTACTGGTATTTTGCCGATCCAGACAACTTGCACCGTGGAGTGCACAACGATAGCTATCTTCTGGAAAATAGCACCGCGGTTCTGAAGGCTCTGGCAAAGGGCATGATCAATGCCTTCGAGGAGGAGCGGCTCTTTGACTTCATCCGTGGGGATGAGTCACCTGAGATCGTCACCCCGTAGTACGTTCCTTTTTACTTAATTACGCACCCGCAACTTCTTGTTGCGGGTGTTGTTTTTGTAATTATTATTCTTTTCTAGTTTTAATCTTGACGTGATTAATTTGTTTTATTCGAGGACTTACGAGCTATTTGTGCTATACTCTCAGTATATGAACCCATAGCGAGTTTCAAACATATTCCTTCAAGTTCATCAGTGAGTAGGCGAGATATTTGAAACCCAAATGTGTTTCAAAAAGGATCTCGTAGCG